>CAKUJL010000045.1 GCA_934661715.1 uncultured Oscillospiraceae bacterium
ATCATGCTGTTTTCCATCCTCACGCCTCCTCCAAGCCGAGCGCCGAAGCCAAAAGCTCCGTAAAATACCGCACCGGCACACTGCCGTCCGTGTTCTGCGAGAGATTATACATACAAAGCGGACATGCCGTGATCAAAGCTTCCGCGCCCGCCGTTTTGGCGTTATCCACAATTTTCTGCGCCTGCTTTTGTGCAAAGCCCTTGTTTTCAACCGTCATGTACCCGCCGCAGCACTCGTTGCGCAGCGCGTAATAGACCGGCTCTGCGCCGATGGCGCGGAGGAAATCTTCCAGAATCGTCGGGTTTTCCGGGTCGTCGAAGCCCATTTCGCGGCTCGGGCGCAGGAGAAGACATCCGTAGTACGCGCCGATTTTCCTGCCCGTGAGCGGCTTTTTGACCGCGGCTTTTACCTTATCCCAGCCGATTTTGTCCCGCAGGACCTCCAGATAATGCAGAACCTCGGTTTCGCCTTCATAGGGCGCATCGAGGCTTAAGTAATTGTTGACCTTCGCGCGGATATCGGCGTCATTGCGCATATCGCCGTTCACGCGCTTGATGACGTGGTGGCAGGCAGAACAAAGGGTCACGAGCGCCTGCCCCTTTTCCTTTGCCGCGTGCAGAGCGCGAACCGAGGAAAGCCGCGTCGCAATTTCGTCCTTTGCCATCGGGTAGACCGCGCCGCAGCACTGCCAGTTTTCGACCTCTTCGAGCGTAAAGCCGAGCGCCTTTGCCGATTTTTGGGCGCACTCGTCCAGCCGCACGCCCTTTGTCTTGAGCGTGCAGCCGGGGAAATATTGAAATGTCATATGTCGCCTCCGATTAGACCATGTTCTCGGGGTGGAACACCTCGTCGAATTTCTCTGCGGTCAGAAAGCCGAGCGCTACGCAGGCTTCTTTGAGGGAAATGTTCTCCTTGTAGGCCTTTTTTGCCGTTTTCGCGGCGTTTTCGTAGCCAATGTAGGGGTTGAGCGCGGTGACGAGCATCAGAGAATTGTGCAGGTTGTGGGCCATTTTCTCGCGGTTCGCCGTGATGCCGGACACGCAGCGGTCGTTAAACGACACGATCGATTCGGAAAGCAAGCGTGCCGACTGGAGGAAATTGTAGATGCAGACCGGCATGAACACATTGAGCTCGAAATTGCCCTGGCTTGCCGCCATCGACACGGCCGCGTCGTTTCCCATCACCTGCACCGCGACCATCGTCACGGCCTCGCACTGCGTGGGGTTGACCTTGCCGGGCATGATCGAAGAGCCGGGTTCGTTTTCGGGGATGAAAATCTCGCCGAGACCGTCTCTCGGGCCCGAGGCCAGCCAGCGCACGTCGTTTGCGATCTTCATCATGTCACAGGCCAGCGCCTTCAGCGCTCCGTGCGCGAAGACGAGCTCGTCCTTGGATGTCAGCGCGTGGAATTTGTTCTCCGCCGTGCGGAATTCTCTTCCCGTGATGTTGGAAATTTCCTGCGCGACGCGAACGTCAAAGCCCTTGGGCGCGTTGAGCCCCGTGCCGACCGCCGTGCCGCCGAGGGCCAGCTCCCGCAGGGGATCGAGCGCGAGAACGATCAGCTGCCGGTCTTTTTCAAGGCTGCTTCTCCAGCCGGAAATTTCCTGCGAAAATTTGATGGGCGTCGCGTCCTGCAAGTGCGTCCGGCCGGACTTCACAATGCCGTCGTTTTCCGCCTCCAATCTTCGAAGCGTCGCCGCCAGCTTGTCGATCGCGGGCAGGACCTGCTCCTCTAAGGCCTCGACGGCAGCGATGTGCATCGCGGTCGGGAAGGTGTCGTTGGACGACTGGGACATGTTGATATCGTCGTTCGGGTGCAGAAGCTTCTTGCCGGCGAGCTCGTTACCGCGGTTGGCGATGACCTCGTTGGCGTTCATATTCGACTGCGTGCCCGAGCCCGTCTGCCACACGACAAGCGGAAAATGCTCGAACAGCTTGCCTTCCAGCACCTCCGTCGCAGCTTTTTCGATCGCGGAGAGCTTTTCGTCCGTCATTTTTTCGGGCTTCAGCGCGTGGTTTGCCCGCGCGGCGGCAAGCTTCAAAACGCCGAAGGCCCTCGTGATTTCGCGCGGCATGGTCTCAAGTCCGACGCCGATCGGGAAATTTTCGTGGCTGCGCTCGGTCTGTGCGCCCCAGTATTTGTCCGCCGGGACCTTCACCTCGCCCATGGAATCGTGTTCAATGCGGTAGTCCATCGTGCGTCCTCCTTTTTAGAACGTGATCTGATGAATGACTTCCTTGAGCTTATTGGCGCTGTTCTGAAATTTCGCGATCTCATCGTCGGTCAGATGGTTGACGATCTTGCCGCGCACGCCGGTCGTATCCACGAGGGCCAGCGTCGACAGGCAGACATCCTCCACGCCGTACTCGCCGTGCATCATCGTCGAGACGGTCAGCGCCGTTCCGGCCGTGCTCAGCACGCACTTGCACAGGTGGCACACCGACATCGCGACCGCGTAGAACGTCGCGCCCTTGGCCTTGATGACCTGACCGCCGGAGGTCTTGACGAACTGCTCGATGGGCTCGTACTCTTCCTCGCCCTTCCAGCTGATGCGTTCCTTGTCCGGCGACCACTCGCGGTAATTGTCAATGTGGTTGTTCGCGATGTGCACCAGAGACCACGGCACGAACGAAGAATCGCCGTGTTCGCCGTAGACATGCGCGTGCACGTTGCGCGGGCTGATGAAAAAGCGCTTGGCCAGCACCGACTGTAAGCGGCTGGTGTCCAGAATCGTGCCGGAGCCGATGATCTGATGCTCGGGAAGACCCGAAATTTTGTGGAACACGTAGGTCAGCACGTCCACGGGGTTCGAGACGATGATATAGATGGCCTTCGGCGCGACGCGCACGATCTGCGGGGTAATGTCTTTGAGAATGTTGACGTTCACCTGCGCAAGCTCGAGTCTCGTCTGGCCGGGCTTTCTCGGAAGTCCGGAGGTGATGATCACGATGTCGGAATTTGCCGCAGCCTGATAGTCGCCCGAGCGGACGATGGCCGGAGAACAGAACGGAGCGCCCTGATAAATATCCAGCGCCTCGCCGAACGCCTTCTGCTTGTTGATGTCCACGAGGACGATTTCCGAAGCCGTGCCCTGAATCATCAGGTCGTTTGCAATCGTGGCGCCGACGCTGCCCGCGCCAATCACCGTAACCTTACTCATATCGTTCTCCACCTTTACTTTTTATTCGCTCTAGTTTTACCGATACATTTTTATCGGTTCTTTCATATCGAATTATAATAAAAACTGGCATAGAAGGCAAATGTATTTTCTGCCTGTTCTATGTCAGTTTTCATATAACGCTATTTGCCGTTGGAAGACGCTGGGCCGCCTCCTGCGGTTTTTATTTCTGGTAGCGCTGCTGCACGAACTCGACAAAGCCGCGTTCGATCTGCGTCATGTCGTATTGCAGCTGATAGACCAGCGCGTCGTGGTAGACGGTCTGGTTGATATTGCTCGGCCGCTGGACGAGCGACCACCTCGATAAGCACCGGTCGGGAATCGGGGCGCACCACATGTAAGAGCCCGGCACGGTCTCGAGAAGTCTCAGCTGCGCCAGCCGGTCAACGGTGTAAATTTTGCGCCGCAGGCCCTCGTCGACCTTCGGCCCCTTGCGGAAGGTGTCGCCGTGGACGATCTCGGGAAGCCCCGCCAGGTCCTGCCCCGTGATGAGCTGCTTTTCCGCCAGCACGTGCGTTTTGGGAAACAGAAGCTGGTAGCGGTAGCGGCTCAAAATCTGGAAGCCGAAGCCGCGCGAGACGCTCTGCTCTTCAAAATAGTCGCGGTATTCGCTGCGGAAGCGGATGATTCCGACCTCCACCTCGCCGTTTTCGAGCATTTCGATCGCCTGCCGCGCGTGGCACTCGCGCACCACGGAGTCCAGATTCTGATCTGTCGGCAGGGTGTTCAGATAGTCCGCCGTCAGATCGAGGATGAACGCCGCACGCGGAATGCAGATGCGCAGCCGGTTTTCCACCGGATGGCGCGGGCCGAGGGCGTCGATGCGCTCGAGTTCACGGATGATGCTCTTGGCGTGCTGTAAAAAAATCGCGCCGCGTTCGGTCGACCGGACGCCTTTGCTCGTCCGCTCAAAAATCTTGAAGCCGAGGTTGGCCTCCATCTCATGCAGAATACGGCTGAGGTTCGGCTGGCCGATGAACAGGTTTTCCGCCGCCTGGGAAACGGATCGGGTGCGTTCGATTTCGATCAGATATTGCAGATGCTGCGTATTCATACTATATCCCCCATCAGATAATCTCATGCCGAAAATAATATAACAGATTTTTTCAGCATTTGCAATCGTTCCCGGAAAAGTTCTGAAAAAATTATTTGTGATATATCTATTTTAGCATATCATATCGTTAAAAACTCGTTAAGACTATTTTGCGTGCCGGTTCCCACGCCGTAAAAAACAGCCGTCGGAAGCGTGTCCGGCGGCTGCTTTCTGTTATTCCGAATCAGTCCTCACAGACCGCCCGCAGGAAACGCTTCAGCGCGTCGCGCCCCGCCTTGTCGGTCTTGTAAACGCCCGCGCACTCCAAAACTTGCGCAAAGACTTGGCCGATTTCGTATTTGATGATCTCGTCCGCATTTTCTGCATTGAATTCCGGGTGACGCTTCATGAAGCCTTCCGCCCAATCCGCGTGCTTGGCAAGCTCGTCGTTTTCACGGAGATTTTCGCCGTTCAGAAGTGCCTCTCTGAGATCGGCCATCTCCTTTTTCAGCCGTCCCGGCAGGATCGCCAGACCCATGACTTCGATCAGACCGATGTTCTCCTTCTTGATGTGATGCAGCTCCTCATGCGGATGGTAGAGGCCCATCGGATGCTCCGGCGTGGTCAGGTTGTTGCGCAAGACCAAATCCAGCTCATACTTGCCGCTGCGCATCCGCGCAATGGGCGTAATGGTGTTGTGCGGCTCGCCGTCGGTTTCGGCAAAGATCATCGCGTCCGGGTCGCTGTACTTGCGCCACTTTGCGAGAATTCTTCCCGCCAGCTCACAGAGCTGGTTTTTGTTTTCCGAGTTCAGGCGAAGCACCGTCATCGGGTACTTCACGACGCAGCAGTCCACGTCCTCAAAGCCCGGCACCTCAAAGCCGAACTCTTTCTCGGCCTTCTCCATCGGGAAGGTATGATGGCCGCCCTGAAAATGCTCATGCGCCAGAATGCTGCCGCCGACGATGGGAAGGTCTGCATTGCTGCCGAGGAAGTAATGCGGGAACTGCTCGACGAAGCTGAACAGCTTGTCAAAGGCCGAGCGGTCAATGACCATCGGCGTGTGCTCCGTGTTCATAACGATGGCGTGCTCATTGTAATACACATACGGCGAGTACTGGAAGCCCCACGGCTGACCATTCACGGTCACAGGCATGACGCGCAGATTCTGCCTTGCCGGGTGCGAGATCGTGCCCGCATAGCCGACATTTTCGACGCAGAGCAGGCACTTCGGATACCCGGACGCTTTCTTGAGCTTCGCCGCTGCGATGTCGCGCGGGTCCTTTTCGGGCTTCGAGAGGTTGATGGAAATTTCAAGTTCGCCATATTTCGTCTGCGCCGTCCAATGCTCGTCCTTCGCGATGCGGTCGCGGCGGATGTAGTTGCAGTCCTGACTCAGCTTATAGAAGTAGTCGGTCGCCGCTTTCGGGCTTTCTGCGTAGAGCGACCAGAACTTCCGCACGACCTCCGACGGCCGCGGCGTGACGCAGCCCATGAGCCGCGTGTCGAATAAATCGCGCTCTGCAATGGTGTCGTTAATCTGCCCGTTTTCGGCTGCATAGTCGCACAAAAGGTTCAGACATTCCGGAAAATCGTAATGCTCTTTCTGCTTTTCGTAGCTCTCTAACTTCAGTTCCGTCAGAAGCGAATTCCGCGCGAACGTCTCATCCAGCGGGTGCAGCAGCTCACAGTTTTTCGCATAATCGAGCAGCGAGTCGAGCACCGCCCACACTTTTTCAGTCGTCATAGCCATGCGGATGCTCCTTGTGCCAGTTCCAGGCCGAACCGATGATGGTTTCGATGTCGTCGTACTTCGGTTTCCAGCCGAGGACGTTTTTTGCTTTTTCAGAGGAGGCTACCAACTGCGCCGGGTCGCCGGCTCTTCTTGCCGCCATTTCGCACTTGATGGGCTTGCCGACGACCTTTTCGGCGGTGTCGATGATCTCCTTGACCGTGAAGCCGACGCCGTTGCCGAGGTTGAACACGTTATTCTCGCCGCCGTTCATCAGATATTCCGCAGCTAAGATGTGCGCGGAAGCGAGGTCGGTGACGTGGATATAGTCGCGGACGCAGGTGCCGTCTCTTGTCGGATAGTCGTCGCCAAAAATGGAGACGTGGTCGCGCTGGCCGTTCGGGACCTGCAAGACAATCGGAATGAGGTGCGTTTCGGGGTTGTGCGCCTCGCCGATCTTGCCGGACATATGCGCGCCGCAGGCGTTGAAGTAGCGCAGAGCCACAAAGTGAATGCCATGCGCCACAGATGCCCAGTAGAACATCCGCTCCATCGCGAGCTTCGTGTCGCCGTAACAGTTCGTCGGATGCGTCGGGTCAGTCTCGAGGATCGGCACACGCTCGGGTTCGCCATAAGTTGCGGCAGTAGACGAGAAGACGATGTACTTGACGCCGTGCTCGATCATGCTCTGGAGCATCGTCCGCGTGCCGCCGAGGTTATTATCATAATACTTGAGAGGATTCACCATGCTCTCGCCGACCTGCGAGTTGGCAGCGAAGTGAATCACCGCATCAATTTTCTCAGACGAGAACACATGATCGCAGAATTCCTTATTCCGAATGTCGCCCTGATAGAACCTCGCCTTCGGATGCACCGCAGCCCGGAAGCCAGTTTCCAGATTGTCCGCCACGACCACGTCATAGCCATTGTCGATCAGCTCATACACGGTGTGGCTTCCAATGTAGCCCGCGCCGCCTAATACCAGAATTGTTTTCATAGGATACCTCTTTTCTCCAAAAAACGGAGGCAGATGCACGCATCTGCCTCCCGGATGGTCTGCATGAAGCGATGTGCTCGTTCACAGACTGTATTTTACTGCAAAGCTCACTTCTTTGCAATATACTTGCGGATATCGAGCGCAACAGCCGTCACGATGACGATGCCCTGCACCATGTAGTTGTAGTACGGGTTGACGCCAAGGAACTGAAGAACGATCTTCAGGAATTCGAAGACCAGAACGCCGACGAGGACGCCGCCGATGGTGCCGATGCCGCCGGTGGTGGAAACGCCGCCGATGGTGCAGCCCGCGATGGCTTCGAGCTCATAGCCGTTGCCCATGGAGGCCGACGCGCCGCCGGACTTTGCCGCCAGCAGGTAGCCCGCCATTGCGTACATGATGCCAGCCGTCATGTAGATGATGATCTTGGCCTTCTTGGTGTTGACGCCGGAGACCTCCGCCGCGACCTCGTTGCCGCCGATTGCGTACATATACTTGCCGTGGCAGGTCTTATTGTAGAGGAACCAGAAGAACAGGCCAAAGATGACCGCGACAAACAGCAGATACGGCAGATAGAAGCCCTTGGAGTTGCCGAGATAGCCGTTGATGAGCTTGGTGTAGATTTCCTGGAAGCCGCCGATCGGCTGTGCGTCGGTGAAGACCAGGGAGATGCCGTAGATGATCGTCTGCGTGCCGAGCGTTGCGATGAAGGGCGGCACGTTCAGATACGATATGATCAGGCCGTTGATGATGCCGAAGAGGGCGCCGATGACCAGCACGATCAGCAGAACGACTGCCATGTTCATTTCGGGCATATCCGGGAACTGGCGGCCGGCATAGTTTGCTCTCTGAAGCAGAACGCCTGCCAGGCACGCGGCAAAACCAACCTGACGGCCGGCGGAAAGGTCGGTGCCCTTCGTAATCAGGCAGCCGGAGACGCCGAGGGCGATCAGGAAACGCACAGCGGTGTTGCTGGCGAGGTTGCCGAAGTTGCTCCAGGAGAAGAAGTTATTCTTCGTGAAGCCGACGATGATGCCGACGACGACCAGAAGAACGACGATCGGGTTCGATTTGATGGTTTTCCAGAACTTTTGAGCAGGACTCAGTTTGACATTCTCCATTTTTTCTTCCTCCTAATCTTACGAGAACTGCGTGGCCAGGCTCATGACGGACTCCTGCGTGGCGTCCTTGCTGTCAAGGAAGCCTGTGACCTTGCCGTCGCACATGACCATGATCCGGTCAGACATGCCGATGAGCTCTCCCATTTCACTGGAGATCATGATAATGGATTTGCCCTGCTTGGCAAGCTCGGCAATGATGCAGTAGATTTCGTACTTTGCGCCGACGTCGATGCCGCGCGTCGGTTCGTCGAGAATCAGAACCTCGGGGTCGTTGGCCAGCCAGCGGCCGATCAGCACCTTCTGCTGGTTGCCGCCGGAAAGCGACTGGATGAGCGTCTTGCTGGACGGGGTCTTGATGTTCATCTTCTTGACGTTGTCCTGCACAAGATTCTCGATCTTCTTGCTGTTGAGCATCACGCCGCCGTCGACATATTTATTGAGCGAGGCGATCGAAATGTTGTCCGCCACGGACAAAACGCCCATGATACCGCTCTGGCGGCGGTCTTCGGTCAGCATCGCGATGCCCTGATCGATCGCGTCCTTCGGGCGGCTGATCTTGAGCTCCTTGCCGTGGAAGGTAACCTTGCCGGTCGTGTGAGAGCGCGTGCCGAACAGGCCCTCCATCAGCTCCGTGCGCTGCGCACCGACCAGACCGCCGACGCCGAGGATCTCGCCCTTACGAAGCTCAAAGGAAACGTTGCGGAAGCTCTTGGGGTTGATGGACGTGAAGTTCTCGACCGAGAACACGACCTCGCCCGGAACATTCTCGCGCTTGGGATAGAGGTTGGTCAGCTCACGGCCGACCATCTTGGAAATGATCGTATCGGTGGTCAGCTCCTTGGCGTCCCACGTGCCGATGTACTGGCC
>CAKUJL010000046.1 GCA_934661715.1 uncultured Oscillospiraceae bacterium
TTTCAGCGTCGCCGGTTCTTGCGTTGACGAAAGACATGGTGTCCTCGACGTCGCCGGAGATGACCTTGAAGTAGGAGTTCTTGCCGTACTGGTCGGCGATGGTGTTGAACACGAAGACCATGGGGCTGCCGTTGGGGTCGACCTTGAATTCCTTGACCGCTTCGTCTTCGATCTGGGTCATGGGCTTGCCCTCGAGGGGGTTGGGCGCGAACTTGACGAGGTTTGCAAGAAGGTTCGTGGTGCCAAGTCCGGTGTAGGCGCAGCCGCAGAAGACGGGCGTGACGCTCCGGTCGCGGATACCGGCCTTGATGCCGGTCATGAGCTCTTCGGCGGTAAACGGCTCTTCCATGAAGAACTTCTCCATGAGCGCTTCGTCCGTCTCAGCGACCTGCTCGTTGAGCTCCGCCATGTACTCTTCGATCTTCTCTTCGGCCTCTGCCGGAAGCGCGATCTCCTTGCCGTTTTCGTCATAAGCCTTCTTTTCGATCAGGTCGACAACGCCGACGGCCTGCTCGCCCTTGAGAATCGGGAAGGTGAACGGAATGACGGACGCGCCGAACATTTCGCGCAGGCTATCAAAGACGTTAAAGAAGTTCGCGTGCTCCTCGTCGAGCTTGGAGACATAGAACATTGCCGGAAGACCGGCCTTTGCGAGGTACTTCCAGCCCTTTTCGGTGCCGACGCCGATGCCGCTCTTGGCGGTCAGGCAGATGATGCCGGCGTCGGAAACGCGCAGAGACTGCACAATCTGGCCCGCGAAGTCGAAGTAGCCGGGGTTATCGAGGACGTTAATTTTGCACTTGTTATATTCCACCGGGATAACCGACGTCGAGATGGAATACTGGCGCTTCTTCTCTTCGTCGTCGAAGTCGGAAACGGTCGTGCCGTCGGCACGCTTGCCAAGACGCGTGATGGCCTTGGTCGTAAAGAGCATACTTTCGCACAGCGCGGACTTGCCGTCGCCGCCGTGGCCCAGCAGGCAGATGTTGCGAATGTCATTGGCAGTATAGCCCATAGTCAAATTTTCTCCTTTCTACGGCCCGGCACGTCTGACACACACGCGCACCGAACCCTCGGCAGTTCACTTTTCAGCCGACTCTTAAATTCCATTATATACGAATCTTCAGAAGATTGCAATTACTATCTTGTGCAAACGGATAAATTCCGCGCCGCTTTTTTGAAAACGCACGCCGTTTTTCAGCTTCTGGCGGCCATCGACGAGATCAAAACCTCGGGAAGCAGCCACAAAAGCGTGTATAAAAGCAGGTTCCACGCCGAAACGGCCAGCGTCGAGCCGATGAACGTCAGGAAAAACAGCACCAAAAGCCCCATCACGCTTCCCGCGATCGAGACGGCGATGGCCGCGATGGCAGCGCCTCTTGCCGTTCTTGCGCCCGCGACGGCGGAAGAGAAGCACGTAAAGCTCTGCCGCGCAAGTAAAGCGCCCTGCTTTGCCTCGTGCACCGCGTCGGGGGAAGAAAGCCGCGCCCGCTCTTCCACAGTCGGGAACTCAATGCGGTCGGGGGATAATTTATACCGGTGCTTGAGAAACTGCGGCGTGATCATAAAATCGCGCGTGGCTAAAATGGGGGTCAGCCCCGTGCAGCGGGAGAGCGCCTGAAGCGCGGACTTGACATTCGTCGCCGGTGCGTAGCTCAGGGCAAACACCGCGGCAAGCTCCCCGTTGACAGAAAGGTACACCGCCTGCTTGACTCTCGCGCCCTCCGGCATGTGCACGCGCATGAGCTTCATAAAGCCGAGAGAGCCCATTAAGATCACGTCTCCGCGAATTTCCGCGCCGAGGCCGCCGCCTTCATAGCGCCGGAAGGTGTCGACGCCGTAGTGCCGACCGTTCTGGTTGTGCATCATTTCCTCAAAGAGAGGCGCAAGGCCGCTTCCCGCCGTCTGCACCACGGCGTTTGCAAAGCCGATGATCTGGCTGACCGAGCGGTCGGAGTAGATTTTCATGCCGTTGAGCGTGACGTTCTGCGGCGGGAACAGATCCGCGTCTTCGATCGCAATGCCGCATTCGCCGCCGAGGACTCTTGCCCCGTACCAGCCGCCCACGGCCGCGCCCGCACGGGAGAGCTTTCTTGCCTGCGCGGCAAAGGGCCTTGCAAAGCTCAGGAAAATGCCTGTCGGGAGGCTTGCGATCATCAAGGCCGTCCACGCCCACAGGAAGCTGTCTTCGGCCTGGAGCATGCTCAAGACCGAAAGGCCCAGCGTCAGAACCGTCAGGACTGGCGTATAAAAGCGCATGATGCGGCTTCCGGCGTCGGGAATCTCGAGCTCGCGCAGGAACGCTTCTTCGTCTCCTTCGCTTCTGAAAATGCAGTCCTCACCGTGCCACGCCTTTTCCTCGCGCACCGCGGCATAGGGCTCGTGCATCGAGCAGGCGGCCTTGAGCGTGCGGAGTTTGGCGAGATTCATCGAGTTTTCGCCGAACAGTGCCGCCGTCAGCTGCACGCACACCGCCGGGCAGAACGGTACGCGCCCGGACCGGACGGCCAGCACACCGTCAACGAGGCACACGAAGATCAAAAGCGTCAGCATACTCGCGTGGTCAAAGCGCAGCTTCACAGCGGCCCTTACCCCGCGCAGCAGCACGTCGTAGGCCAGAAACGCCTGTACTAGCATTATAATAAGGAGAAGCCGTGAAAAAACCTCCGCGTTCGCCGTAAAATCGTAGCTTCCGAGCGTGAAGCTGGATAAATATGCCATCGCGCCCGCCGCGATCGAAAGCAGAAGGCTCACCAGCAGCCGAAGCCGCTGGAACGACCCTCTGGCGTAGAACGCGTATCCCGCGCGAAGATCGGAAAATTCCCGCTCGGGCTGCTCTTTTCTGCGTTCGGCGCGTCTGGCCTGCTGCTTCTGGCGGCGCTCCATCTGCTTCTGGCGCTTGAGCGCTTCCTTTTCCGCGCGTTTTTTGCGCTTTTCAGCCTTTTTCGCCTCGCGCGGATCGTCCGGCACGACCTCGGGGTCGGGCTCAGCCTGATAGGTCCAGATCTTCGGCTTTTCCTCCTCGGCGGTTTTTTCGTCCTTGATGGGCGTAAAGCGGATGGTCTGGCCCTTGAAATCCTCGGGGTTTTTGGGCGCCTTCGGCTCCTTTGCCGGTTCTCCGCGCACCTGCGGAGATGTCGGGAAGCGGACGATCTTTGTCTGCGCCTCATCCTGCTCGGGCGGCTTTTCCGGTTCGGGCGGCTTTTCCGGTTCCGGCTCGGGCGATTTTTCCGGCTCCTCCGGCTTTTTGCTCCAGCCGCCGAATTCGTTCATGATATCCTCGAGAGAATATTCCTCCTGCGCAGCCGCAGCATCTTCGATATGCAGTTGTTCGTTCGTCTGATCCTGCGATTGCCTGCTCATGCGCTTCTCCTGTCAGTTTGATCTCTGCCGCACGGCCTCATACAGCAAAATCGCCGCCGCGGCCGATGCGTTGAGGGATGAAATGCTGCCCTTCATGGGAATACTGACCTTGAAGTCGCAGCGCTCGGAGACAAGACGGCTCATGCCCTGTCCTTCGTTTCCGATGACGATGGCCGTCGGGCCCTTGAGATCGGCCTTGTAAAGGCTCGTGTCGCCCTCGGCTGCCGTACCGCAGACCCAGACGCCCGCCTTTTTGAGCGTGTCCATCGCCGCGGTAATATTCGAAACCCGCGCAACTAGCATATACTCGAGCGCTCCCGCCGACGCCTTGCCGACGACCGCCGTCAGACCCACGCTTCTTCTTTTCGGGATGATGACGCCATGCGCTCCCGCGCATTCGGCAGTCCTTATGATCGCGCCGAGGTTGTGCGGGTCGGACAGCTCGTCGCAGATGACGATGAGCGGCGCTTCCCCCGCGTCGGCGGCTTTTTGCAGAATGTCTTCGATCGAGGCATACGCGTGCGCCGCGACCATTGCGATGACGCCCTGATGTGCGCCCGTAGCCGACATAAAATCGAGCTTCCGCCGGTCGGTGGGCACAACGACTGCGCCCGCTTCCTTTGCCATCGCGCAGATCCTGGCCAGCGCCTTATCGGTGTCCCCGTCCGCGACAAAGAGCTTATCGATCGTCCGGCCCGCGGAAAGGGCTTCCGTGACGGCGTTTCTGCCTTCTAACATATTTTCGGGTGCATCCTCCTGCTCCCGGCGGCGGGTATCGGGCTTCCGATCGCCCTGGCGGAAGGGCTTTTTCTCGCGGCCCGGCTTATAGTTTTTTCTTTCGTCCATTTGTTTCTCCACTTCGGAGCCTGAAAAGCGCACACGGCTCCATTAAAATAATCCAACATACATTATACCAGTTCCGGCCCGCATACACAACCATAAATCCGCAGGAAATTCACAGAAAATTTACCGTTCGAAAAAATCCGGATTCTTGTAAAACCCGAGCGCTTGTGTTAAGATGTTCAAAACGCAAATCCCCCAACAGAAAGCAGGTGCTGTATTTGAGTAACGATCCCAACCGCCGCAAGCCGAACAAGCCCCGTCCCGGAGGCGACGATGATAACAGAAAGGCACGGCGGATCGTCATACTGATCGTCGCGGCGCTGATCGCGACGCTTCTGATCAACTCCCTCTACACGACCATTTCCAACGCCTATCTCACCGAGATCACCTACACCGAATTCAAAGAGCTTTTGACCGCCGGAAAGATCAGCGAGGTCGAGTTCCAGTCGGACGACCGCATTGTCATCCTCACCAAGGACGAGGCGCAGAAGTCCAAGAGCCAGCAAAGGCTTTATTACACCGGCCTCATCCCCAATCAGGAAACAACGGACCTGACAAAGCAGCTGGAGGCCGCGGGCGTAAACTATAACCGCGCCCTTCCCGAAGAGGTCAGCCCCATTGTGACCTTCCTCGTGTCGTGGTTGCTGCCGGTCGTGTTCATGTATGCTCTTTTCTCCCTTCTCATGCGCGGCATGACGAAGCGGATGGGCGGCGGCCTTGGCGGCATCGGCGAGAGCAAGGCGAAGGTCTACATGGAAAAGCAGACCGGCGTCACCTTTGCAGACGTCGCCGGACAGGACGAGGCGAAAGAATCGCTCGTTGAGATCATCGATTTCCTCCACAACCCGCAGAAATACACCGCCATCGGCGCGAAATTGCCGAAGGGCGCGCTTCTGGTCGGCTCTCCCGGCACGGGCAAGACGCTGCTTGCAAAGGCTGTGGCCGGCGAGGCGAACGTGCCGTTCTTCTCCATCTCGGGCTCCGACTTTGTGGAAATGTTCGTTGGCGTCGGCGCAAGCCGCGTGCGAGACCTCTTCCAGCAGGCAGCGAAAGTCGCCCCCGCCATCATCTTTATTGACGAAATTGACGCCATCGGCAGGACCAGAGACTCCAAGTTCGGCGGCAACGACGAGCGTGAGCAGACCTTAAACCAGCTGCTGGCCGAGATCGACGGCTTCGACTCGAGTAAGGGCGTCGTCATCCTCGCGGCCACGAACCGGCCCGAAATTCTCGACAAGGCGCTTTTGCGTGCGGGCCGCTTTGACCGGCGCATCATCGTCGACCGGCCGAACTTGCAGGGCCGGTATCAGACGCTCCGCGTCCACACGAAAAACATCAAGCTGGCAGAAGACGTCGACCTTCACAAGATCGCGCAGGCCACGGCAGGCGCAGTCGGCGCAGATCTGGCAAACCTCGTCAACGAAGCGGCCCTTCGCGCCGTGCGGCAGGGTCGGAAGGCCGTCAACCAGCAGGACCTGCTTGCCTCGTTTGAGGTCGTCATCGCGGGCACGGAGAAAAAGGGCACGGTGCTGACCGACATGGAAAAGCGCATCGTCTCGTACCACGAGGTCGGCCACGCGCTGGTCGCCGCGCTTCAGAAGCACACGCAGCCGGTATCGAAAATCACCATCGTCCCGCACACCTCCGGCGCACTCGGCTACACCATGCAGACGCCCGAGGAGGAAAAATACCTCTCCAGCCGTGAAGAGCTCATCGTCGAGCTTCAGACGCTTCTGGGCGGCCGCGCTGCCGAGCAGGTCGTCTTCGGCATCGCAACGACAGGCGCGTCCAACGACATTGAGCGGGCCACCGAGCTTGCCCGCAAGATGGTCACGCAGTACGGCATGAGCGAAAAATTCGGCCTCATGGCCCTTTCCACGGTCTCGAACCAGTATCTCGACGGCAGCACGATGATGAACTGCGCCGACGAGACGGCCTATGCCGCGGACTCCGAAATTCAGAAGCTGCTCGAGAGCTGCTTTGAGCAGGCAAAGGCGATTTTGCGCGAGCACCGCGAGCTTCTCGACGAGGTCGCGCTGTATTTACTCCAGAAGGAGACCATCACCGGCGACGAGCTCATGACCTACGTGAACGCCGAAAGCAAGCGCATCGAAGCGCCCGCCGAGCCGGAAGCCGAACCCGAAGAAGCGTCCGAAGCGGCCCCCGAGCAGCCGGAGGAGCCCTCCGACGCGCCGTCCGATAAGGCATAATTTCACCCGCACCCCATCCGCGCAGCGGCCCCGCTGCGCGGATTTTTCCGGAACGAACGCCCGAAACTGACTCAGGAGGAATAATTTTTGCAGAAATTTTTATTTTTGAGCGCCATGGAGCCGCTGGCTTCGCAGGTCGCCGAAGAATTAACAGAAAATGCAGATACTACCAGATCTGCCGTGGAAAAAATTTTTGATCATTTTTCTCTGCCGAAACTCGTCTCGGCGGCTATCTTACTCGTGATATGTATTTTATGCATAAAAATCATTCTGCGAGCCGTCGATAAAATGCTCAAATCGTCCAAACTGGACCGAAGCTTTCACACCTTCATTGTCTCGTCGGTCAAGATCGTACTGGTATTTCTGGCGGTCATGCTGCTGGCCGGGACGCTGGGCGTGGACACGTCGTCGCTGCTGGCGATCTTAAGCGTGGCAGGTCTGGCCGTTTCCCTTTCCATACAGGACTCGCTGTCGAACCTGGCAAGCGCCGTTGTGCTTTTAACGACGCGGCCCTTCAAGGTCGGCGATTTTATTGAGGTCGGCGGCAAAAGCGGCACCGTGCGGCAGATCGGCGTCTTTTATACCCAGATCGCAACGCTCGACAACCAGCTGGTGTATCTTCCCAACAGCCATATCACCTCCGCCGAGATCACAAACGCCACCGGAAACGCCACGCGCCGCATCGAGCTCACCTTCGACGTCAGCTACGACGCGAAGCCCGAGGACGTCATCGAAGCCCTGCAAAGAGCCGCGCAGCACCCGAAGCGGCTGGAATCCGAGCCCATTTTCGCCCGCCTCTCCGGATACAAGGACAGCGCCGTCAGCTACACCCTTCGTCTTTGGACCGCGTCCGCGGACTGCTGGGACGTGTACTACGATGTGCTGGAAGCGGCAGGAAGGGAGTTCAGCCGCTCTAACATAGAAATGACATACCCGCATGTCAACATTCATATGGATTCGTGAACACAACTGCCTCCGGCTGGAAGTTGCCGGAGGCGGTTTTCTTCGCTTTTCGGGGTGTATTATATCATTTTTCTTACCTGCGCTTCAAAATAATACATTAAGAAAACATCGATAAAACTGCACCGCTTGAGTTGACAATCTTCGTGCAACTTGTTAGAATAGGATTAAGCTGTAATGGGCAAACCCTGCCGTCTGGTTTCCGGCCGGGGATGTCCGCTCGTCTGTCCATCCAGGACAGACCCGCTTTCCCCCCAGCGCCCGCCTTGCACCTCTGCATTCCGGGCACACCGCTAGAACATAAAAATTAGGAGGAGACATCATCGATGGATTGGGATCGCTTAATCACTATTGAACAGATGGAAGAAGCGACCAACACCTTGCTTGAAACCGGCAAGAAGGTTGGCGCAGACTCCTGGCAGCAGCGCGTTAAAAACCAGACGCCGCACTGCGGCTTCGGCGAAGCCGGTACTTGCTGCCGTATTTGCTCCATGGGCCCCTGCCGCATCACCCCGAAGGCGCCGCGCGGCATCTGCGGCTGCGACGTTCACGGTATCGTCGGCCGTAACTACCTGCGCTTCACCGCAGGCGGCGCTGCAACGCACTCTGACCATGGCCGTCAGATCTGCCACACCCTGTATCAGGCAAAAGAGGGCGGCGCTTATCAGGTCAAGGATCCTGAGAAGCTGATCAGAATCGCAAAAGAGTGGAACATCGAGACCGAAGGCAAGGACATCTACGATCTGGCTCACGAAGTCGCTGAGACCGCTCTTCTCGAGTACGGCAAGCCCTTCGGCGTACAGCGCTTCCTGAAGCGTGCTCCCGAGCACACCCAGGAGCTGTGGCACAAGGCCGGCATCGAGCCGCGTGCCATCGACCGCGAAGTTTCTCAGTCGCTGCACATGACCCACATGGGATGTTCCTCGCTCCCCGAGGCTCTGATCAAGCAGTCCCTGCGCGCCGGCCTGTCCGACGGCTGGGGCGGCTCCATGGCCGGTACCGAGTTCTCCGACGTTCTGTTCGGCACGCCGAAGCCCGTTGACACCACCGCCAACATCGGCGTCATGGAAAAGGACATGGTCAACATCATTGTCCACGGCCACGATCCGTCGCTGTCTGAAATGGTCGTGTTCTATTCTCAGGACCCCGAAATGATCGCTCTTGCCAAGGAAAACGGCGCAAAGGGCATCAACGTCGCAGGCGTTTGCTGCACCGGCAACGAAGTCACGATGCGTCACGGCATCCCGATGGCCGGCAACTTCCTGCAGCAGGAAAACGTCGTTCTGACGGGCGCATGTGAGGCCATCGTCGTCGACGTGCAGTGTATCTTCCCCGCTCTTGGCCCGCTGACCAAGTGCTTCCACACCAAGTTCATCACCACCTCCCCCATCGCCCGTATGCCGGACAGCGATTACATCGAGTTCCATGAGGAAACCGCTGCTGAAAACGCAAAGGCGATCGTGAAGATGGCGGTTGAAAACTTCAAAAACCGCAATCAGGACCTCGTCAACATTCCGCAGCTCAAGACCAATGC
>CAKUJL010000047.1 GCA_934661715.1 uncultured Oscillospiraceae bacterium
TAATTGCAAAAATAATTATGTATTGTCTAGGTCCATGATGTTAAAGGCTTGAATACCCCAAAACTTGACAAAGAACCCAATATTATGCTTCGTATTCAGCTAACTTTGCAGCAGCCTTCGGGCAGCCTTTTGCGGCAGCCAGTTCGAAGTAGGTCTTGGAGCAGATTTTGTGGCCCATTGCCAGATATTGCTCGCCCAGCTTGTACATATCTTCTGCGTATTCGATATCCTTCAGCTTAGCAGCAGCCTTCGGGCAGCCTTTAGCAGCAGCCAGTTCGAAGTAGGTTTTGCCGCAGATGCAGTGGCCCATGCCCAGATAATGCTCGCCCAGCTTATACATATCTTCTGCATATTCCATGTCTTTCAGCTTAGCAGCAGCCTTCGGGCAGCCTTTGGCAGCAGCCAGCTCGAAGTAGGTCTTGGAGCAGATGCAATGGCCCATTGCCAAATAATGCTCGCCCAGGTCATACATATCTTGTGCATATTCCATGTCCTTCAGCTGTGCGATTGCTTCCTCGGAGCCTTTAGCGGCAGCCAGCTCCAGATAGGTTTTACCGCTGATGCAGTGGCCCATACCCAGATATTGTTTAGCAAGCATCAGGCAGCCTGCAACATATTCTTTTTCTTTAGCTTCGGCAGCAGCGATTTCCTCATCGGTAACGCCTGCTTTTTCTTTGAACCATGCCATGATAGCGTCCATGTCCTCAGCCTTGTGCAGCACGCTTCTGAATTTATAGTCAATTACCTTGGTAGTATACAGGTACTCAACACCCAGGTCCAAGTCAAAATAATCCAATCCGAAAAATGTCAGAATACCATCAATAACAACCTCAGCATTAGCAGGATCCTTCGCCAGCTTAGCAATTTGTAAGTACTTCTCAGCAACAGTCGTCATTTAAAAAACCTCTCTTTTTCATTCTTTTGTAAGAATAATCAATTATTAGTTCCTTTGGAACCAATATAATCATATCACGATTGAAATCAATTATCAACTATTATATGGGAAATAGTGGGAGAATGGGAGATGGAGGGGAAAGATTTTGCTATGCTGCCTTTTGCCTCTTGGCATATTCGTGATTTTGCTTTATTGGCGAATACGCTGATTAAAATTCTTGCGAGATGTGTGGGACAGAACGAAGTTGCCAGAACTCTTGTCAAATGCCGGTTGGTGTGTTATAGTAAAGTTATCTTTAGAGGCTGGCTGCCTTCTTGAAAGCCTGATTACCGCTTGCGGTATTGTAACCCCATAACGCTTGTATTTTAGCGTCACGGTAAACTCTGGTTAAAGGCCAAGATTACCGCTTGCGGTTTTGCTGAGAAAGGCTCTCCTAAGGGAGACAAGGTGAATTGCCCGCAGGGCAAGAGAGGGCGCCCTGGGGCGGCTGGCGCCCGCTAGGGCGACTGAGAGGGGACTGCAGTTTTTACACTTGATAGTCATCACCCCTCTCCGCCTCGACAAGCTCGGCACCTCTCCCCAAGGAGAGGCACTTTTAACGCTTTTGTTTTTCTTTTCTACCTAAACTAAATGCCCTGATTACCGCTTGCGGTTTTGTAAAAAAAGACCTGAAGTCCGTGTTCTTGCGGACCTCAGGTCTTTTCGTTTGCGTAAAATTATATTGTTTTAGATAAGAATAAGGCATTCTACCGAACTGCGGTAGAACGCCTTTAGTGTTTTGGTGCTTATTTACTTTTACGAGTGTGCTATTTTACTCTGTCCCCCAACTTTTCGTTAACCAGCTTTTGCAGCTCGCCACGTTCTGCATACGGCAGCGTATCCTCGCAGAAGAAATTGCGGCGGCTGATGTTCTTGGCCTCTTCGTCAAAGCCAAAGATATAGGACATAGTAATATCATAGATAATCTGCGTTGGTGCAAAGCCAAATACCTGACATTCCAGAATGTGCTTAACGCGTTCTTTATCATCCGGAATGATGGACTTCAACACCTTGTTGCGATACAAGCGTTTGACTATCTCCGTAATATACAGTCCTGACTTCATATAGAAGTCGACAAAGGTTTTATCAGGAGATTCAAAGATATGTGGTTCTGTTTCCACCAGCTGGTCTACCATCATCTGCACAACCTTTTTGGGCGTAAAGATTTGGTTTGTTTTCTGCGGCGGGATATAGTCAAAGATATCCTCTTCGCTGGTTTCAGCAAAGTAATCTGCCAGCTCGCGCTTTTTGTTTAAGAATTCCTGCACGGAGCTGTCAAAAACATCTTCCGCAAAAACGCCGCCGGGGAATTTTTTCTTTTCGCCGGTTTCTTCGTCGGTATATTCAAAGCCATCGCGCAGCATTTTGAATTCATCAACGGTAACACTGGTCACTTCTTCAAAAACTTCTTCTTTAGGGTATTGGTCAAAGTTCTTCAGGACGAGCTTATCATCACCGTAAGCCATGATAAAGCTTGGAATGGTACGTGCAAAGCCACGCAGTCTGTCCCTGATGTCGCCCTCAAAGCTACGCATTTTCTTTTCCTCTTTTTTGGTTTCCTGCTCTGCGACAACCTTTTGCGCGCTTTCGACCATTACTTCCTGCGTACGCTTTTCTATAGCTTCGTTAAACTCCTGCGTAGCCTGCTGCACCTTTTCTGCGTGCTCTGCCTGAATCTGAGTTTTTTCTGCTTCGGTTGTTGCTTTGGCAAGCTCATGCTGCAAATCAGCTTCCAAAACCTTCTTTTTATCGGTAAAGTCTTCGGCTACACGCTTTAATGCTTCTTCCGCTTGCTTTTGCACCTTTTCTTCAATGCGCTTGCTTTCCGCTTTAGTCAGACCGTAAGCGCTTTGTGCCTGTTCGCCGTAGATACCATCATGCAAAGTTTCGGCAATTTTCTGCGCCAAGCCTACCGCCATTGCTTCTTCCGGTTTAGTATCATCGCCAACTTCCTTATAAGGCTCCAGCGGTTTTACCGGCACTACTTCATAAATCTTTTCACCGAATACAGCATTGGTTTGGTTGACTATCGTTTCCTGAGGTATTTCAAGATTACCGTTTTCGTCAACCGGCACTTCCTGCAGTTCTTCATGGTCCAGCTTTTCTTTGCGACTTCCCTGCTCTTTGACAGGTTCCATTTTGTTCAGGATTTCGACTACTTCTTTGGGCGCATTAAAGACAACGCCAATGTTACTAAAGAGCATATTACTCATAAAGCCACGGCGGATTACTTCTTCGGTTTTGATTTTCAGCGGAATGGTCAACACCTTGGCTGCGTCCACCTGCTCCATTTTACCGTCCTGGTCTTCGGCAAAAACGGCAAAGAAGTTCAGCAGACGCTTGATGTTTTCTTCACGTTCACTCTTTGTACCTTTGCCTCCGGTAGTTTGGGAATAAAGGCTGTTGGCAAATTCGTCAAAGATCATCAAGGTGCGCTCAGGTGCAAAATCAAAGATGTAAGCGTTCTCCTTTTGATAGAGCTTGCCGTCCTTTTCAAATTTAAAGGGGTTCTGCGCTCTGAAGGCAGCCTGAATATATTCCGCAGGGCTTTTCATGTTACTGAGCATGAAGACTGCTGTCCATTCGGGAATAGTGACACCTGTTGTAAGCTGGCCTACGCTTAAGGTGATGGTTTTTTCATGGTTTTTGATAGCTTCACGCACCTTGTCAAAGCTGCGCTTGCTTTTGGTTGCATCGTCTTCTTCAAGTCTGCCATCACCTGCTGCCAGCACTATTTCGTATTTTTCAAACACAGAGTGCTCTTTGAGCATTTTGGCCAATGCTTTGGCACTGTCAACGCGCTCCAAAAGCCAGAAGGTGTGTGCCAGTTCCTTGCGTAGCTCCGGTGTAGAAAAGGGGAATTTTGCCTGCTCTACAAGAGCGTCCAGGAATTTTTTTACTTCGTTTTTATGGATGAACTGACCACGTTCGTTGGTCTTGAAGAATTCGTTTAAATCAAAGGCAAATTCTGTTTTATCATCGTCGGACAAATCGATACCGCGGTTTACCTTGTCAATGGCAATCTGCGACATCTGGTAAGTGTACATGTTCATGCGCGGCATGCAGGCATAGGGGTTGAGTGTTTCCTCATGCCAATTATCCTTTGCTTCCTGCTCGTCGCTGAAGGTCCAGTTAAAAATCTGCTCCTGCGCAAACTTCCCCATAGCTACCGCTTTGAACGGTGTACCCGAAAGGTGCAGCGCAAATTTGCGGTTGATTTTGTCAAATGCTTTATCTGTTTTGTGAGTGTCTACACCCTCATGCGCTTCGTCGATGATGAGCAAATCCCAGTTGTTTTCGGCAACCCATCTTAGTTTATCTATAGTACCGCCAAAGTAAACGGAACCTTTTAAATCCTGTAAGCTCAAAAAAGCTACCATGCGCAGCTCTTGGTTTTTATCTTCGGCCTCAAGTTGTGCGTTCAAAAATTGCTCTCGTGTAAGTGTTGCTCTTTCCTTGAGGGAGTCGGTGGTGCTGACGAAACGGTAATCTGTTTGCCAGGCGATGAATTTTTCAAAGTCGTCGAACCAGGAGTTGGCGATTGCCGGACGATTGGTAACAATGAGCACCATGCGTGCGTCCATTTTGCGCATGAAGTCATAGCTTGTCAGTGTTTTGCCAAAGCGCGGTTTGGCGTTCCACAGGAATTCTGCTTTTTCTCTTTCGCCGGTCTGCAGGCATTTTTTGTAGTAGGCGTATGTTGCGTCTACTGCCTGCTGCTGTTCGCGGCGCAGGATGTAGGTAAGCTTATTCTTAGCCTGTACGTGCGCATAGCTGCGGGCAGCAAATTTCCACAGCAGCTGTTGGGACGTAGGACCATCGACATTAAACCATTCGGTGTTAGGCTCACGCTTGATGTCTTCAAAGCGTTCCAGATAGTCATGGAAATTGTGGTCTGTAAAATATTCACCGCTGCCGTCCGTATAGCGTGCTTCCTGCTGCCATTCTATGTTAAAGCGCACGTCCGCGGTTTTTGTCTGCTGTTCGATACGCTTTTTGACGGAAGGCTGCTCGGTGTAGCCAATCTTCGTCCAACCGTTATGACGGGCGATTTCGGGAGTGGTATAGGCGTAGATTTTTGGGACTATGTTTGCGTAGGGGTTGATGTTGATTTGCATAGCCATTTACGCCATCTCCTTTACAAGAGTTTCGATAAAGTTTATTTCTTCGTCAGACAGACCATACTTTTTGTAAAGCTGCAGGTCAATTTCATGAATGGATTTTGACCAGTCAATGTCGGAAGCAGGGGTGAAGTCTTGGAGGGGAACTTTAAGCCATTTTTGGCTTGTATTGGCCTGTGTAATCTTAAGAATACTTAATAAAGCCCTAGTAAATTTGCATTTTATATATTTGTACAAATTTTCAGCTTCAATTTCTGTGTCAAAAAGTCCTACACTCAAAAACGTATCGGTTGTCGCTTCCCCAGGTAAGCCAACAACTGACGGAGCCATTGTTTCCCCTAACCCACCGTTACCACTAGATTGCGGCATAAAGAGTTTATACTTGGGAATATATTTATTATCAACAATATACTCTTTTTTTACAAATCTATATGCACGCTCATTATTTATTCTTCCCAAAATACGATAATGCTCCCTAATATCATCATACAATGATTCAGTCATTACATCAGGTAATTTTTCAAAGACATTAGAAGTTAAATCATTTTCATGTCCCTTGCTTAACTTTTGAGCCGCATTCGGAACTTCATCATGCATTTTTTTCGTAAATCTATACATACTACGTCCGCTAATAATTTCACTAATACTCGAAAAATCACTTCTGTTTACAACTTTTTTCATCAAAGCATTTAGCTCAGGATAAATTGTAAAGACGTCTATCTCACCGAAATCTTTGGTGTTATCATGATATGAAATTACTATTCCGCCCTTTATTTCCGTATTTGGAAATATTTTGCTGCAATCAGCTTCATACATAACGATAGAAAAATGCTTATCATGCAGCATCTTTTGATTCCATTCTTTCGGTGTGCTTCCGGCATTAAACAAGAATCTTGCAGGATGAATCATCATAACTTTATCAGAAAGTTTATATGCTTCATCCAAGAACAGATGATAAACAGGTGGTTGGTACGTTCTATTTTCGCCTATTGTTCTATCCTGATACGGCGGATTACCAATCACCACATCAAACTTAAAATCCTTACTCATAACACCCTCGCTCCCTTCACCGTCCAGCATATCCTTAAATTGTAAAATCTTGCCTGTCGACCAATTCTTGATTCTGCAATAAACGCCATTATGTAGCTCAATATTATCCTTCAAACAGCCTTGGCACTTTTGGCGCTCGTCCTCATCCACATCGCAAGGGCTCACGCTGCGCTTTAAGGTGCGGTCGCTGAAGTCCTTTGCCAAAAATAGGTTAGGCGACACTGCCTGCCGTTCTTTTTTATAGTCATGGCAGCTATTGGGTACAACTGCCTTCAACCCATCCATCTGCCAAATATTCCACGAAATTATTTCCGCAAAATGCTCCAGCATTTCCATATCTAAAGCATCGCCAAACTTGGCAGCGTAATAATCGGCAACAGTAAAAAGCAAATTTTCCCTTGCCAGCAAAATGTTGTCGCCGGCCCATTCAAAGCCATAAATACTGCGTACCGCCAATGTTGCCAGCTCCAGCCAACGCTTTTTGGCTCTTTCCCTGTCCTTAAGGTTGCGTGTACGCTCGTTAATAACACGCAGCTTTCTATCCAGCAGACCAATGCGCTTTTCCAAAGGCACTATTTCGCCCGTCATGGTATCGTAACGGCTGGCAAGGTACGGCGCTTCACCGCAGGTAATTTCCAAACGCTTGCTACCAATATAAGCTATCCAGCCATCAGCACCATCTTCACTTGGAAAAGCAATTTTGCCCTCAGTTACCTGCCAATCAGTCCCGTTTTCGGTATTAAAGACGTTTTCACGTCCAAACCAGGCATTATCCGCAAGATTATTCTGCTTGTTGCAAATCCATAAAGGGGTGAACACCTCTGCCATATTGCGGGTGCGTGCTCCCTGCTCTTCCTTGCTTTTAAGGGCACGCGGTTTAATCAAATTGCCATGAGCACCGGTAATCGCCGGTAAGGTAATTTCATCATCCGCGGCAAAGCCAATGCCAAGCTCCTTGTAATCGTCTGTCGCCCAAAGGATGTTCTTTCCTGTGCTGCGGTCTTTAAGCAGGATAAGCAATATATTTTTATCTAATTCTGCTAAAGCTGTTTCCTGCACATCAGCAGACGCTTGTTTTTCTTCGCACATAAAAAACCTCCAAGGCTGAGAAATTTTGCATCAAATTTCCCCAGCCCCGGAGGTTGGAAAGTTTATTTTAACTACCACCCGAAAATGTCCCCGGGGGGGAGTTGATTGTCCATTATTTAATTTTAGCACAAAAAAATTAAAGCGTCACGCATTTTCAGTTAATTCCTGCCAAACTTGTTCTACCAATGCAACTTTTCCTCAATCCTCCCCCTTCCTGCTCCACTTCCTTTGCGTCACCCGCGCCAGCTCCTGCAGCAAATACTCCGGACGCACCTCAAAAATAGCAGCCATCTTAAAAAAATTCTCCATAGTCAAGGGCAGCCTACTGTTTTCAATCCTGCTCAGCGTAATACGTGACATCCCCAATAGCTTCGCCATATCCTCCTGCTTAATGCCCCGCGCCGTGCGATACGAGCCTATCAGCACTCCCAGCTCCAAAAGCTCCTTGGAAAAATCAAGCTCCCCAACCTCCTGCGCCTGAAAAGTTCTGCGTCTTTTTAGCATACTGTCACCTCAAAATATCACTATTTTGCTAACAGCGTATTACAAAACGAGCAGTGAAAACGTATATGTAGCATATCTGATACATATACGAATATTTTAAATTTTCCGTGATATAATAGCCCCATCAAGAGCTTGATGTAGTACAGCACAGAATTCTGCCATATGCGGTCAACGAACCGCCACAGAAAGGAACTGGACAACATAACAATAGAAAACTGCAATAAGCAGGAAAACTCCGAAGAAGTAATCTGCTGCGTGCCGGAAGGCACCGAACAGACAGACTACTCGGAGGAAAAAACAACCTTCACTCTCACAGAATTCAAGGAGCTGGTTCACAGCGCCCAAAATGGTGACCGCGAGGCCATCAACACATTATGCAACGCCTTTAAGCCTTTAATCTACAAGGAGGCCTATCGCTACGAAGTGCGTGAAGCCTTGGGCGAAGACGCAATCAATACTGCTTGGTTAATTTTTTTAGAAAAAATCAAGAAGTATGACGGACGCGACTTCGGGCATCTGCCGGGACTTTTGCAGTACCATGTCCATTTCGGACTGCTGCACAAGTTTACACGCGGAAAATCTGTCAAGGATTGCTATTATCTGGACGCAGAGGAAGAAGGCGATGGAATGCAGATTGCCGAAAAATTTGATGCCATTGCTCAAATGGAGGACAATCAGGCCATGCAACTTGCTTTCAAACGTCTTACAGATAAACAGCGTAATATTATTAACGCCATGCAAGAACCGGATATGACAATAAAAAAATATAGCGAAGATCATAAGATAAGCTACAAAACTGCCTACTTGCATCTGCATAGAGGTTTAGCAAACCTTAAGCGTATGATTGCATAATTCTATTTTGACGTTCTGCTGCCAGTTCAGCAGAACGTTTTTGTATTTCAACGCTCTCTTTCAAACATTCAAAAAAAAGAGCAGTGTCAAGGATTGGGGATTCAACCTTTTCTTTTGTCAAGGAATAGGGATTTAGCTTTTTCTTTTTGTCAAGAGTTGAGAAAATCTCCTTTTTTCAGTGTCAAGGATTGGGGATTCTGTCTGCGCCTACGCTCTACTTCTACCGTACTTTACGTCTAACCTCTAGGTAGTACTCTAAAGAACAAGGTTACTACTAGCTTACGC
>CAKUJL010000048.1 GCA_934661715.1 uncultured Oscillospiraceae bacterium
TACCGCTTCACGTACTTCAAAAACGACAATGTCTACGACGGCGTCTGCCCCGAGTGCGGCGAGGAAAATGCACAGCACGCCTCCTACACCGAGTTCGGCACGAATGAAAAGGGCGTGTCCGTCTCCGCGACCGAGACGATCTCCGGAAACGACGCCGTTCTCGCCGTCGACCCCTACCGCGACGCCGGTTGGGCCGCAGAAAACGGCAAGCCCGCGGGCATTGAAGAGGGCGATATCCCGACGGTGCTTCTGAGCGAGGCCGCCTCGGCCAGAGAAGCGCTGGGCCTTCTTCTGAACATCTACGACACCTACGGCTGCGCCGACGGCGCGGGACTGTTCATCGCGGACAAGGACGAGGCGTGGTACATTGAAAACTGCTCCGGCACGCAGTATGCGGCAATAAAGCTCAACGACGATCTTCTGTTCCTGGAGCCCAACATGGCCGTCATCGGCGCGATCGATCTGGACGACACGCAGAACGTCATCGTATCAAGCAAGCTCATTGAAACGGCAAAAGCCGCCGGAACGTTCACAGGCGACGAGACCGCAAACGTCATCAACTACCGCGCCAGCTACGCCGGACGGCTCGATTCTGCCGACAAGCGCCTCGTCGAGGGCATGAACTACCTGAACGCCTCCTACAAGGTCGATGCCGATAAGCTCGTCAAGGACAACAGCCGCTTCACCATCTCCAACGTCGACGCTTCCGGCGAAATCGTGCCGCTCTATACGAACATGGAAGCCGACCGCACGCTTTCCGTCGACGATATTCTGAACTACTACAAGCTCAGCACCATCGCTAAACCTAACAATCAGGAGATCGAAATTTTCCAGATGTATAAAGACCGTCCCGCCGCGTACGCGACCGTCGGCTGGGTGGCCGTGGGAGATCTGGCCTGCAACGTCTTTGTTCCCTATTATCCGATGCTGTTAGACAGCATGTATGAAGGCTATCAGGCGGGTACGCCGGCCGTGCAGTTCACGACCGAAAAGCCCACGGAGGGCCTGTTCTACCCCTACGCCAAGCGCTCTTACAATTGGGACACCGGCGAGGTCACCACGACCGACGGCTACCGCATTCTGCCTTCGGGCTGGGAAAGTTCTTACTACTGGAGCTTTGAAATTCTCAACGACTATGTGCGCTACTTTGTAAACGAAGACGGCTCGAAGCTCGTCTCCGACGCGGACAAAACGTTCATCCGGACGAAGCTGAACGTGCTGCAGCAGGAATTCTACCGCGATTTTGTCTCGATGGACACCCTGACGAGCGCCGCGAACGCAAGAAGCCTTGCCACGCAGAACGGCGCACAGATGGCCGAAAAGGCGCAGAAGACGGCGCAGGCGCTCATCTCCTACGTGCAGGGAAGCGCCCCGCTTTCCCGGGCCGACGTGGTCTACAGTCTCTGGCTCGCCGCAGGTTCTCCCAAGGCAAAGGCCGCTTCCATGCCGTTTAAGGACGTTTCCGCGGACGCGTACTTCTATGACGCAGTCCTCTGGGCCGCGGAAAAAGGCATCGTCTCCGGCGTGAGCAGCGACACCTTTGCGCCCGACGCCGTCTGCACCCGCGCACAGGCCGCGGTGATGGCCTACCGCCTTGCCAAGAGCCCGAAGACGACCGGCGACGGCTTCTCCGACGTGCTCACCGGCAGCTTCTATGAGGACGCGGCTCTCTGGGCGAAAAACGAAGGCCTCGTCACGGGCGATACCTTCAACCCCACCGCCGCCTGCACCAAAGCGCAGCTGGACGCGTTTGCAAAGTAACCCACAAAAGCCAAAAGAGCCGCCCGCGGGCGGCTCTTTTTCTACGTTCGTGCGGCGTAAAAGTCCAGAACAAATTCGATGAAGCTGCGCGTCTTCTCCGGAAGCGCTTCGTTTTTGCGCCAGACGAGATACAAGCTTCGCTGCGTCCCCTTTCCCGTCAGCGGACGGACAAGAAGCTTCCCTCTGGAATCGTCTTTTTCCACGGTCTTTCCGGAGAGGATGGAAATGCCGAGCCCGGCGGCGACGAGATTTTTGATGCTCTGCTGATCGCCCAGCCGCGCGGTCACGTGAAGGCTTGCCGTGTCGAGCTTTTCCGCCTCGAGATAGGCGTCGGCGCATTTCTGGCTGCCGCTTCCGGCCTCGCGCAGCAAAAGCGGCTCCGTTTTCAAAAGCTCCCGCACGGGCACGTTCTCGGAAAACAGCCTGCGGAAATGCGCGTTATCCGGCGCGATGAGCACCATATGGTCGCGGAAAAACGGCGTGAAGGACAGATCTCCCGACGCGTCCTCCGCTCCCGTAAAGCCGAGGGAAAAATGCCCCGCGCGAAGCCCCGCGAGAACGCCCACGCTGTCTGATTGGAAGACGGAAAACACGCTCTTCGGGTGCAGCGCACGGTAAGGCGGCAGAATTTCCGGCAGGATATAGCCCGATGGAATGGTGGACGCGCCGAGGCGGATGGTGTTTTCGCCTGCGGCCCACGAAGAAAGCAGCTGATCCTTCAGGTCCAGCACATGCACCGCGTAATCGTAGAGCTCGCGGCCTCTCGGCGTGATGGCGAGGCTTTTCGTCGTGCGCAGAAAAAGCGTCTCGTGAAGCTCGTCCTCCAATTGCCGGATGTGGGCGCTGACAGTGGGCTGCGAGGCGTAGAGCCGGGCGGCGGCCTGTGTGAAGCTGCCGCAGTCAGCCACGGCGACAAACGAGCGAAGCTGCTTAAAGTCCATGGGAGGCCTCCTTCGTGAGCGTGCCCAGCGCGGAAATGGCGCAGTCGACGTCTTCTTCGGTATTGAAAAAGCCGAACGAGAAGCGAATTGCTCCGGTGGGGAAGGTTCCGAGCGTTTTGTGCGCAGCCGGTGCGCAGTGAAGCCCCACGCGCGTGGAAATGCCGAAGCGCTCGTCCAGTGCCGCCGCAATTTCCGCAAGCTCATGCTTCGGCGTCTGAAGCGACACGACGCCCGTGCGGTTTTCGGTGCCGGGAAGGCCGATCAGCCTGAGCCTGCCTTCCTCCGCAAGCGGCGCGATGCCAGCTAAAAACCGTTTTGTCAGACCCAGCTCATGGGCGCGGATGGTATCCAGCCCCGTCTCCTGCAAAAATCCGAGCGCGGCGTGCAGTCCCGCGATGCCGGGGAGGTTCATCGTTCCGGCTTCAAACCGGTCAGGGAGAAATTCCGGCATGAACTCGGTGTGGCTCATGCTGCCTGTGCCGCCGGAAAGAAGCGGCGTGAGCGCCTTTGAAAGATCTTCGCGCATCACGATGCCGCCCGTTCCCTGCGGGCCGAGAAGCCCCTTGTGCCCCGTAAAGGCGACGGCGTCGAGGTTCATTTTTTGCATATCGATTGGAAACACGCCCGCGGTCTGGGCGCTGTCGAGGAAAAAGCGCAGGTGATGGCGCTTGCAGAACGCGCCGATTTCCGCGACCGGCAGCAGCGTCCCGCAGACGTTGCTTGCGTGCAGGCAGACAAAGAGCTTTGTGTTTTCCCGCAGCAGGTTTTCGGCGGCCTCCAGCGGAAGCGTCCCGTCTTCGCGGCAGGGCACGCGGTCAAACGTCACGCCCTGCGCCTCCAGCTGCCGCAGGGGCCGCATGACGGCGTTGTGCTCCATCGAAGAGATGAGAACGTGGTCTCCCGGATGCAAAAACCCCTTTAATAGCACGTTCAGGCTCACCGTGATGTTCGGCGTAAACACGGCGCAGCGGGCGTCCTCCCCGTGAAAGAGCGTACAAAGCCGCTCCCTCGTTTCAAAGACGAGCTCCTCCGCGTCATAGGCCGCTTCATAGCCGCCGCGTCCGACGTTGCTGCCGCACGCGGTCATATAGCGGAAAACGGCGTCCGGCACGCACGCGGGCTTCGGGAAGCTGGTGCTGCCGTTGTCGAGATAAATTCTTCGCATCGTACTGTCTCCCTGCGTCAAAGGTTTCCTTCATTCTACACCGGATTTATCGAGAAAGCAAATAAGTGAATGAAAAATTCATTTATTCGACAAAGCCGAAGACTTATCGAGAATCTCAATAGATTTATCGGAGTTATCCAAAAAGCCAATTGGACTTTCCCGCGGCGATGGCATATAATGAAAGAAGCAGTTTGACAGACCCGAATGTGATTCGGGTTTTCTTTCAAGCATCGCTATTCTTGTGAAAGAGCAACGAAAAAGGAGAGTTCACATGACACGCAAAAATGAAAAAACAACCATGATCATTGCGGGACTCATCATCGGCGTCATCGCTTCGCTTCTGGTGCTGTTCGGCAATCCGAAAAACATGGGCTTCTGCATCGCCTGCTTCCTGCGCGACACGGCGGGCGCTCTGGGTCTTCACTCGGCGGAGGCCGTGCAGTACATCCGGCCCGAGATCATCGGCCTCGTGTTCGGCAGCTTCCTCATGGCGCTTGCCAAGAAGGAATTTTCCCCGCGCGGCGGCAGCGCACCCGTGACCCGTTTTGTCCTCGGTATGTTCGTGATGATCGGAAGCCTGATGTTCCTCGGCTGCCCGTTCCGCATGATCCTTCGTCTGGCAGGCGGCGATCTGAACGCGCTTCTGGGTCTGGCGGGCTTTGCCTGCGGCATTCTGGCCGGCGTTTTCTTCCTCAATAAGGGCTATTCCCTCAAAAGAAGCTACGCGCTCACCAAAGCAGAAGGCGGCGTATTCCCCGTTCTGACGCTGGCCGTCCTCGCGCTTCTTCTGGCAGCGCCCGCGTTCATCCACTTCAGCGCGGAAGGCGCTGGCCCCGGCGCTCTGCACGCGCCTGTTATCATTAGCCTGATTGCAGGTCTCGTCGTCGGCGCTCTGGCGCAGAGAACGCGTCTTTGCATGGTCGGCGGCATCCGCGACCTGGTTCTGTTCAAGGAAACGAAGCTCATCCTCGGCTTTGCCGCGATTCTGGTTGGCGCTCTGGTCTGCAACCTCATTCTCAGCGGCACGACCGGCACGAGCTATTTCCATCTGGGCTTCGCTGACCAGCCCGTCGCGCACACCGATGGTCTCTGGAACTTCCTCGGCATGATGCTGACAGGTTTCTCGTGCGTGCTGCTCGGCGGCTGCCCGCTGCGTCAGTTAATTCTCTCCGGCGAAGGAAGCAGCGACAGCGCGGTGACGGTCTTCGGCCTGCTCGCGGGCGCGGCGTTCTGCCACAACTTTGGCCTTGCATCCTCCGGCAAGGGCCCGACGGCAAACGGCAAGGCCGCCGTCATCGTCGGTCTCGTGGTTGCCGTCATCATTGCCAGTGTGAATACGTTCAAAAAGGAGAATGCGAAATGACAACAGTCGATGCAAGAGGCTATTCCTGCCCCGAACCCGTCATCATGCTCAGAAAGGCGATGGCGTCGAAGGAAGCGGCCTACACCGTTCTGGTGGACAACGCCGCGTCGAAGGAAAACGTGACCCGCTACGCCGAGCACGAGGGCTACACCGTCCGCGTGAGCGAAAACGGCGGCGAGTACACGCTGGATATCAGGAAGTAATATGAGCTATATCGCCACGTTCTTTTCGCACTTCGGGGCCATCCGGTACAAAAAGCTCTGTGAGCAGGCAGGCTACCCGGCGAAGACCATGCCCGTGCCGCGGACGCTTTCGAGCTCCTGCGGAACGTGCGTGCGCGTGGAGGGCGGCTTTGTCCAGCCCAGCGGCGTCTGCGCCGAAGAGGTCGACCGGATCGCCGAAGAGACGGAAAACGGCTACAGATTTGTCTACAACAGTGAGGACCACACAGATGGAAACTGAGGTAAAACTGACCAAACTCGCCTCCTGCGCGGGCTGCGGCGCAAAGGTCGGCGCGGGAACGCTCGTCAAAATGCTCGAGGGCTTCCGGACGCACACCGACCCGCGGCTCATCGTCGGCTATGACAAAAGCGACGACGCAAGCGTATATGTGGTATCGGACGATACGGCCATCGTCCAGACGACGGACTTTTTCCCGCCGATCGTGGACGACCCCTTCCTCTACGGCCAGATCGCCGCGACGAACGCGCTGAGCGATGTCTACGCGATGGGCGGCGAACCGAAGCTGGCGCTCAACATCATGTGCCTTGCCGATTCGATGGACGACAAAACCGTGCGCGAGATTCTGCGCGGCGGATACGACAAGGCGTATGAGGCCGGGGCCATCATCACCGGCGGACACACCATCCACGGCGCGGAGCCGATCTACGGTCTGGCCGTCACGGGCTTTGTCCACCCGAAGAAGGTGCTGACGAATTCCGGCGCGAAGCCGGGAGACGTGCTGATCCTCACAAAGCCGCTCGGCGTCGGTATTTTGACAACGGCGGCGAAGGCAGATCTGGTAAGTCCCGATACGATGGACAGGATCTATAAACAGATGGCGACGCTCAACAAAACGGCGCGGGATATTATGGTGCGCTTCCAGGTCCACAGCTGCACCGACGTCACGGGCTTTTCGCTTCTGGGCCACAGCTTTGAAATGGCGCAGGGAAGCGGCGTGAGCCTGCACATCGAGAGCGAAAACGTGCCGTTCCACGCCGAAGCGCTGGAGTTTGCCGACATGGGCTTCATCCCCGCGGGCGCTTACAGAAACCGCACGTATGCAGAAGGCGGGGTCCTTAAAAAGCGGGACATTCCGCGTGCGCTCGAGGATATTTTCTTTGACCCGCAGACAAGCGGCGGCCTTCTCATCGCCGTGGCCGAACAGGACGCGGAGAACTGCCTTCGCGCCTTGCAGTCGGAAATTCCGAACGCCGCAAGAATCGGCTACGTGACCGCGCTCCACGATAATTACCTGATCGTCGAATAACGAAATGGGAAAGCCCGAAGGCAGTGCCTTCGGGCTTTTTGCGTTCTGGAGAAATAAAAACCGGGCTGCGGCGATATTCGCCGCGGCCCGGAAAAGAGAGGAAAGGATCACGCGTTATTTTCTTTGTCGAGCTCGGCGAGGAACTTCAGAAGCAGCGCTTCGTCCTCGCGGCTGTCGGCAAACAGCTCGAGGCTGTCGCCCTGCTCGCTCAGGAGTCTTCCCAGCGCGACGTATTCGCTCATCGCGCTCTTGAGATTGAAAACGTCGCCCTCCTGACTCTTGAGATAGACGTTATTTTTGCATTCGTGGATGACCTTCCGGAAATCTTCGACCTCGTGGATGTTCTGTAATTTCATAACAATGCCTCCTTCGCGCCGCCCGGCGCGATCATTTTTGTTGGATTCTTTTTCTCACTCTGCGGGCAGTATACGCCATCGCGACGAAAAAAACAAGTCGGAAACTATACGAAAGCAACAAAAATAAAGATAAGTATTTGTTAGAAATAAACAAAACCGGGCGTGAATTGCACGCTTACGCCTTGTAGAACGGGGTGGGGACGATCTCCATTTCGATCTTGTGGCCGCGCACGTCGGCGAAAAGATGGCGGCCCACGTCGGCATTCTCAACCGGCACATAGCCCATCGCGACGCAGCAGCCGAGGTACGGCGCGAACGTGCCCGAGGACGTCCAGCCGATCTTTGCGCCTTCCGCGTCATAGAGGTCGCAGTGCTCGCGCACGATGCCGCGGCCCACGCCCTTGAGTCCTACGCGCTTGACGCCGGGCTTGCCGCGCTTTACGAGTGCGTCGTGGCCGATGAAATCCTTGCCGTCGAGCTTGCAGGGAAGACCCGCCATTTTGGGCGTGATCTCGTCGTTGAGCTCGTGGCCGTACAGCGGCATACCGGCTTCCAGACGCAGCGTGTCGCGTGCGCCGAGACCGCAGGGAATGAGGCCGAAGTCCTTACCCGCCTCCAGAAGCGCGTTCCACAGCCAGACGGTGTCCTCCGCCTTGCAGAGAATTTCATAGCCGAACGAGCCCGTGTAGCCCGAGCGGGAGACATAGGTCTCGGCGCTGCGGCCGTTCAGGGTGAGGTTTGCCTTCGTAAAGGAGTAGTACTTGACGGGAAGCGCGGCTTCATCGCAGAGCTTCAGAAGAATTTCCTTCGAGACGGGGCCCTGCACGGCGATCTGGCCGAATTCGTTGCCTGCGTCGTGATAGCCGGGATGGCCGGAGAGGTGCTTTTCGACCCACGCGGCGTCCTTGTCGCGGTTTCCGGCGTTGACGACGATGAGGTAATCGTCGGCTGCCATCCGGTAGACGATCAGATCGTCAACCACGCCGCCGTCGTCATTGCAGAACATGCCGTAGCGCATGTCGCCGTCGAGCATTTTGGAGATATCGGTCGTGACCAGATGCTGAATGTTCTCCAGTGCGTCGGGGCCGCAGAAGACGAGCTCGCCCATATGCGACACGTCAAAAAGACCTGCCTTTTCGCGCACAGCCATGTGCTCGGCTAGAATGCCGGACGGGTACTGCACAGGCATCAAAAAGCCGCCGAATTCCACGATCTTCGCGCCGAGCGCGACGTGCGTTTCATATAAGGGTGTTTTCTTTTCCATGACTTTTTCCTCCAATTTTTCAAAACCTTCACGCGGTTAGCTGCGCAAAGCGTTGGTATTACGAATTTCTGCAAAAAGACAGAAAAAGGGCGCAAGGCCTCCAAATTCGGAAACTTTGCGCCTCTGTGATCTGCCTGAGAGATTCCCGGAAAAACCGGTTGCACCGTCGGCGTGCGAAGGTTCGCACTTTGCAGAGTGTCGTCGGATTCCGGTCCTTCTGCCTGAGAGCTTCTGCGCGTTCCCCTTCGGCGCCGCAATGCGGCCTCTCCCGGAATCTTCAACCGACCGTATATCAATTTTCGTGCATAAGATACCATAGAAGGCATGTTGTGTCAAGTGGGAAAACGTTGTTTTTACGGCATTTTAACAAAGAACAAACCCCTCCGGAAAAAACCGGAAGGGTTTTGCGG
>CAKUJL010000049.1 GCA_934661715.1 uncultured Oscillospiraceae bacterium
GCAACACCCCCTGAGATTCAGAGATTAGCCGAAGTAGGAAGCGTCAACCTTTACGTAGTCAACCCAGTAGTAGTTGTCGATGGCTTCGCCGTTCAGAGCCTGGACAGCAACGTCAACAGCCTTGTGGGACTGGCCGATGTGGTCGTTCAGGACGGTGCCGGTCATGGTGCCGTTCTTGACCATCTCCTGGCATTCTTCCAGAGCGTCAACGCCGAGCAGGTAGATGTCTTCGCCAACCGTGCGGCCCGCAGCGGTGATGGCAGCGGCTGCGCCGAGCGCCATGCCGTCGTTGTTGCAGAAGATGACGTCGACCTTGTCGCCATGAGCGGACAGAGCGTTCGCAGCGATCTGCTGGCCCTTATCGGTTGCCCAGTTGCCGACCTGATCGTCGAGGCACTCGACCTTGATGCCAGCGTCTTCCAGAGCCTTGATGGAGAACTCGGTGCGGTACTGCGCGTCGATGTTCTCGGGGTCGCCTTCGATCATAACGTAGGAGACAACGCCGTCGCCGTTCGCGTCGCCCTTGTCAGGCAGAGCCGCGACGATTTCGCCCTGATACGTGCCGGACTGACGAGCGTCAGCGCCAACGTAGCAGACACCGGGGTTGTTGAGGATGCCTTCGTAAGCCTCGTCCAGGGGCTTGCCGTCGGCGTCGTAGGCCAGAGGCTCACGGTTGATCAGAACCAGCGGGATGCCGGCGTCAACAACCTTGTTGACGATGGTGTCGGCAGAGGAGGTCTGAACGAGGTTGCAGATAATCAGGTCCACACCCTGGGTGATGAAGGTGTTGATCTGCTCGGTCTGGGTGGCCATGTCGTTCTTGCCGTCAACGATGGTGATGTCGTACTTGACGGTGTCGGTCTGCAGGCTCTCCATGTAGCTCTTGAGCTCGTTGCGGTAGAGGGTCATGAAGTTGTCGTCGAACTGATAGATCGCGACGCCGACCTTGTAGGTCTTGGCCTCAGCGGCGGGTTCGGCAGTGGTTTCTTCGGTGGTTGCGGTTTCGGTGGTCGTGGTTTCGGTGGACTCGGTGGTGGCCGGAGCCGTCGTCTCCTGCTTGGCGCAGGCGGCGAATGCGAAAACCATGGTCAGAGCAAGCAGCAATGCAATGATCTTTTTCATCTCGGGAAATCCTCCATTCAAATTTTTCCGGGCGGCACAGGACGGCCTTCGTTCCCGGTACGCACTTAGTTTAGCAGGTTTCCCGTCATCCGTATATCGAATTTTGGACTGCATTTTTCTGAAAAATTTTTCGTGTGTCGAAAACGGAATTCATTTTTTGTTCATATTTCACAAAAATTCTCGTTTTGTCTTCCAGACCGTTCCGTTTTGTTCGCTGTCGTCGAATTGTCCCCATTTTTGTACAGAAAAGTGCGCGGTGGACGCTTGTCCGCCGCACACGGCCTTGCAGGAATTGCATCAAAATTCAATCGAACGAGAAGATCGCCTTCTGGCTTTCGATGGTAAACATCGTCTCGCGCGTGATGATGCTCGTGGTGGTGTTGATGAGAGAGTCCGCGTCAAACCGCTGGCCCTGAATGCTCTGCCAAGCCTTTTCCACGCCGAGGTAGCCCATCGCGTAGGGGTTCTGGGCGATGAGCGCGGACACCGCGCCCTTCTGCAAAAGCTCTACACAGATGGGGTTCGTGTCAAACGCGACCTCATAGACCTGCCCGCGCAGATCGAGGCGCTCGACCGCCATCGCCGTCCCGACCGCCAGCGGCTCATTGAAGCCCACGAGCACGTTGATCTCGGGATGCTCGGTCAGAAGCTGCTCCGCCGCCTGCTGGGCCAGAGCCGCGTCCGTCGGCACGTTCACGGTGTAGATGGCCTCCACGCGCTTGTCCCCCGACATCACCACGCGAAAGCCCCGCTCGCGCTCCTGACAGTTCTGCGTCTCGACATCACAGTTGACGATGCCGACCACGATTTTCTCAAAATCCGTCTCCAGCGCCGCCCTTGCGCACATGCGCCCTGCCTGCACGTTGTCTGTTCCGAGCCGCGCCACCACGCCCTCGGAGTTCACGTCCGAGTCGATGACCACGACCGTCACGCCCGCGTCGGCCGCTTCGTCGATGGCCTGCGCGTTTTTTGTGTAGCTGATGGCGGAAAAGACGATGGCGTCCGCGCCGTCCGCGACCGCCTGCCGGATATACTCGTTCTGCGCCTCATAGTCCTCTTCCGTGTCGGGGCCCCAGACGGTCAGATCGACGTTATATTCCGACTTTGCCGCGTTCGCGCCCGCGAAGACCGATTTCCAGAACTCCGTCGTCGTGGACTTCGCGACCAGATACATTTTATACGGCCCGCCGGACGCGGTCTGCCGGCTGCATCCGGATGCGAACAGGAGAAGCGCTGCGAGAACGACTGCGCATATTCTTTTTTTCATCGTCTCACTCCTTCTGCTTCTTGGGCATCCGCACGATGACGCGCGTGCCGCGGTCGGGTTCGCTTTCGATCGTGATGCCATAGGCCTCGCCGAACCAGATTTTCAGCCGGTCGTCGACGTTTTTGATGCCGATGCCGGATTTGCTGTCACTGCGCCGGAAGATCGCCTCGATCTGTTCTTGCTCCATGCCGACGCCGTTATCCTCGACGGTTGCCAGAATGTCGTCGCCGCTGGACTGGATGCGGATGACGATCTCCCCTTCGTCGACCAGACCGTTGATGCCGTGGTAGATCGCGTTTTCGATGATGGGCTGAAGGGTGATCTTATTGCAGAGATAATCCAGACAGCTCCCGTCGACCTCGAAGCGGTAGGAGAACTGGTCCTTGTAGCGCACGGACTGGATTTGCAGATAGCTCTTCGCGTGCTGCACCTCGCTGCGGATGGGGATGAGCTCGTGGCCCTTGCTGATGCTGATCCTAAAAAGCTGCGCAAGGGCGTTGACCATCACGACAGCCTCCTTGTTCTTCCCCTGCTCACACATCCACGAAATAGAGTCGAGCGTATTGTATAGAAAATGCGGGTTGATCTGCGCCTGAAGCGCCTTGAGCTCGGTTTTGCGGAGGTTCACCTCTTCTGCGCGGACCGTCGCCATCAGCTGCTGGATTTTGCGCACCAGATGGGCAAAGGAGGATGACAGGTTCTGCACCTCGCGCACGCCGGAGACCGGCTCATAGACGAAGTTGTCCGCGTTTGTCTCAAAGGCCTCCATCGCGGAAATGAGGTCGTGGATGGGCCTTGACAAAACTCTTGAAAACAGCACGCTCACCGCCAACGTCGCCGCCACGATCGCGATCGCCGCAAACGCCAGCATCTGCGCGATCTCGCGCAGGTTGTCGGTGATGATCTCCTGCACAAAGCTCACGCCCACCACACGCCAGTTTCCGTTTGCAAGCGTCTGCACGGTGTAGATCATCGTGCCGACCACGTGGCTTCCGTCGTCGAGCGTGGAAATGAGCGCGGTATTCTCGCTCTTGAGATCGGCGTAGATGAGCTGCTGCTGCGGATGGTAGACGATGTTGCCGTCCATATCCTCAAGGAAGCAGTAGCCGCGCTGGCCGATGCCGATGCCGTTGATGTAAGAGGAAATGTTGCCGCAGCTGATATCCACCGCGACCCACTTTTCCCATTTTCCCGCGTCCACGGGCCGGATGATCGTGACCACCCACGGATAGTACCCCTCAAAAAGGGACATGACGTGCGGCGCGGAAATGTAGCCGTCCTTATACGTGTCCAGCTTCGTGCGGTCAAAGGACAGGTTTTCCAGAATGACGGGCCGCACCTCGTGATCTAAACTGTAGCAGTTCATCAGGTGCCCCGTCTCGTCGTAGATCGTCACCGCGACGACGTCGGGCCGAATCTCTAAAAACGTCTCAAAAAAATGCTCCCGGTCTTCTGAGGGCGTGATGAGCTCGCCCGCGAGAATTTCCATGACGTTGCTCATATCGTCCAGATATCCGTCGACCGTGCTCGTCACCTGCGAGATCGTCCGCCGGCCGTCGGTCTGCGCGTTTCGGATGAGCGAACGCTGATACGTCTGCAAAAAGAACGCGATCGCGCACCCGAGGATCCCGACCACGATCGCCGTCAGCGACAAGATCATGATCTGGTTCATGCTCAGGGTCTTCTTTTTCATGCGCGGTCTCCCTTCCGTTCGCGCTCCTGCCGCATTTTGGCCGGCGATACGCCGTAGAACTTTTTGAAGCAGTAGCCGAAGTAGCTCTGGTCGGGATAGCCGCAGCGCCGCGCAATTTCGGCAATGCGGCTGTCGCTGCTCTCGAGTAAATTCGCCGCCACGCTCATGCGCTTGTGAATGAGAAGGTTAATGAACGTGTCGCCCGCGCTTTTTTTGATGTTCGGGCCGAGATAGCTTGCGCTCACGTGCAGCCGGTCGCTCACCGTCTGAAGCGTCAGGCTCTCGTCCATATACTCCTTTTCGATGATCTGCAAAACCCGGCCGCAGAGCTGGTCCATGCCGCCAAGGCTTCCGGCCGAGCAGATGCCGCTCTCCTTTTCCGCGATGCGAAGGGCCTCCATCGCCTCTTTGTACGCCTCGTGCAGATCCTCCGACGGCGCGTGCTCCTTGCTGATACCGGCGCTGGCCGTGATGGAAAGCGTCCGGTGCAGCGCCCGCCTCAGCTCGTCAATGGCCGCGTGCAGCTGCAAAAAGCCGTTTTCCGACGCCAGAAGCAGCACAATGCGCCCGCCGGAACAGAACCCGCGGCACGAAAACTGCCGGGAGAGAAACTGCTCCGCCGCGCCCAGTGCCCGCTGGCAGCCCTGCGCGTCGGTGTCGGCGGAAAGCGCCGTTACCACAAGGCTCTTCGCCTTCTCCGGCTCTAAGCCCATGCGCCCGAGCGCCGCGAGATTCTGCGCCGGGCCTGCGTAAAAATAGCAGTCGAGCAGCATCGCCGCCGCGACGGCCTGATGGTTGGAGCTGTCCTGCCGCGCCCCCGAAAAATCGGAGAGCTTGCGCTCGATCCTGCTGTGAATTTCAATCAGCTCCTGCGTCAGCTGCGCCATTGAAATGGGCTTCAGCAGATACGCGATGACCTCGCAGGCGATGCCCTGCTGGGCGTATTCAAACTCGTCGTAGCCGCTCAGAAACGCGACCTGAATGAGCGGCTGCACGCTTTTGACCTGCGCGGCCAGCGCCGTGCCGGAGATAAAGGGCATGTGGATATCCGTCAGCAGAAAGTCCGGCTGCAATTCCTCCACCAGCTGCAAGGCGTCGAGTCCGTTGCTGGCCCTTCCGACCAGCCGAAAGCCGATGCCTTCCCAATCGATCAGCTGGCACACCGCGCCGAGCAGCTCCTGCTCATCGTCCGCGACCACCACGCTCAGAAGATTCTCTTTGTCCATCCGGCCGTCCTCCCCGAAAAATAGCGCTTTTTTCTATCATATCATATAGCTTCCGGTTTTTCACGCTTTTTTATCCTGCGCCCCATTTTTTGCGGAACCTGACGGGGGCTTTCTGCGTCTAACCGAAAAAATGACCGCGCCGCGGCAGAACAGGAGGCCCAATGCATGGCCACAACAAAGGAATATCTCGATTTTATCCTCGAACAGCTAAGCGGCATCCCCGGCATCGACTATAAAAAGATGTTCGGCGAATACCTCATCTATAGAAACGGCAAGCCCGCGCTTCTTGTCTGCGACAACACGGTGTTCGTCAAAAAGCTGCCGGAGCTGGCAACTCTGCTGCCGGATGCGCCCGAGGGCCTTCCCTACGAGGGCACGAAGCCGCACTACATCCTCGACGTTGAAAACCGCGAGCTGACCGAAAAGGTTCTGGAGATCGTCGAGCGCGTCACTCCGTTTCCTAAGAAAAGGAAAAAAAGCAGTAACAAGTGAACACCGCAAGGATAAAAACGCAACGCGCTTCTCTATGGAGATACGTTAGAGCTGGTAGGTAGCCCGGCCGCCCGGTTTTTACCGGGTAAGTAACCCTCCCCCTCCGGGTCGTCCGTTCCTTGCGCAAAAACAAAGGAGGGTATTTATGAACACGACCACACTGACCATTTTCTTTGAAGACCCGTTCTGGGTCGGCGTTGTCGAGCGGCGAACGGACGGAGCGCTTCGCGTCTGCCGGACTGTTTTTGGAGCAGAGCCGCGCGACTTTGAGGTGCTGGACTTTGTCCGGCGCACGCTTCCCGCGCTTTCCTTCAGCCCAGCCGTCGAAGAAGACCGCCCGGGCGCAGCAGAAAGTCCCAAGCGCCGCCAGCGTCAGGCCCGGAAGCTTCTGGAAGGCTCCGGCATCGGGACAAAATCCCAGCAGGCGCTGTCTGCCCAGCGGGAGCTTCGAAAGCAGGAACGAAAGGTGCGTTCGCGCGAAGAAAAAGCGCTCGAAGCGCAGCGCCGCTTCCAGCTTAAGCAGCAAAAGCGCCATGAAAAGCAAAAAGGCCATTAAGTCGGCAAAGACCCGGTTGGTATTACTCCAGCCGGGTCTTTTGCGTTTTCAGGCAGTCGTTTTTGTTCGATTCACTCCCTGCGCGTAGGGGCCGATGCCCTTCATCGCCCCTCCAAAAGCGTCCCGTTTTTCGGATTGTTTTTTGCCGCTTTCTATGATATAGTAGTAAAGTTTCGTAAAACGCGGCGAAAGAGAGGATTTTTACATGAGCGGCACACAACACAACAGAAGTTCGTTTACCGGAAAGCTCGGCTTCGTGCTCTCGGCGGCGGGCGCGTCCGTCGGTCTGGGCAACATCTGGCGCTTTCCGTATCTGGCGGCCAAATACGGCGGCGGCATTTTCCTGCTGGTCTACATTCTGCTGGCCATGACGTTCGGCTATACGATGATCGTCGCGGAGACCTCGCTCGGCCGCATGACCGGCAAGAGCCCCGTCGGTGCGTTCGGCGCGTTCGGCAAAAGCGGCTGGTTCAAATTCGGCGGCTGGATCAACGCCATCATCCCCATCCTGATCGTCCCCTACTACTCCGTCATCGGCGGCTGGGTCATCAAATATCTCGCGGAATACGTCCTCGGCCACGGAAGCGCCCTTGCGCAGGACGGCTATTTCGGCGCGTTCATCTCCAACGGTGTTTCGACCGAGCTCTGCTTCGTCGTTTTCGCGGCGCTGACGCTCATCATCATCTTTGCCGGCGTGGAAAACGGCATCGAGCGCGTGTCTAAGGTCATGATGCCGGTTCTGGTCGTGCTGTCGGTCATCATCGCGGTCTATTCCGTGACGCGGCCCGGCGCACTGGAGGGCGTCAAGTACTTCCTCGTGCCGAACATCCGGCATTTTTCATGGATGACGGTCGTCTCGGCGATGGGCCAGATGTTCTACTCGCTCTCGATCGCGATGGGCATTCTCATCACCTTCGGCTCGTACATGAAAAAGGGCATTTCGATCGAGGCGTCCACGCGCAACGTCGAGGTTTTCGACACCGCCATCGCCATTATGGCAGGTCTCATGATCATTCCCGCGGTCTTTGCCTTCTCCGGCGGCGACCCGGAAGCACTCAAGGCAGGCCCGTCTCTGATGTTCATCACCATCCCCAAGGTTTTTGACTCCATGGGTCTCGGCACGCTCATCGGCATTTTGTTCTTCGTTCTGGTGCTCTTTGCCGCGCTGACAAGCTCGATCGCCCTGACCGAGAGCGCCGTGTCCACGTTCCAGGACGAGCTCGGCTGGGGCCGCAGCAAATCGACCGCCATTGTCGGCGTCGTGATGCTGGCCCTCGGCACGCTTTCGTCCCTCGGCTATGGCCCGCTCGCGAACGTCACGATCATCGGCATGCAGTTTCTCGACTTCTTCGACTTCCTGACGAACTCCGTCATGATGCCCATCGCGGCGATCGCTGTGTGCCTGCTCGTCTCGCGCGTCGTCGGCGTGAGCAAAATCGAGCGCGAGGTCCTGCTCGGCGAGGCGCAGTTCAAGCGCAAGAAGATCTTCCATACCATGATCCGCTTCCTCTGCCCCTTCTTCGCGGCCATTATTCTCCTCAGCTCCGTAGCCAACGCCTTCGGCTGGATCTCGATGTGAGCGTGAAACGCGGCAAATAGGAAACCCATCTCCATAAGCGAACAGCACCCCATTTGTTAGGCAAGAACACACTTGCGCTAAGAAATGGGGTGTTTTGCTATGCAAAAGCACAGAAAATACGAGCTGTGCCATTTTCTCGCTCCTGCGGAGCAACCGGAATGGATGCACAAAACGTCATGCATCGGCATTTGCGCATTTTCGTGGTGCAGCGCTCACGCATGAAGTTTTTTGGCAAAAGGCGTATCCAAACGGTGCCGTCGAGAGCATCCCGATGGACGCGCATCCGCGGCTGCCGTTTGATGCGCCCATAGCCGCTCCCCTTTTTTTCGTTCCGGTTATCTCGGCCCTCTCGGCTTGGATTCCGGGCGCTTGATGACACCATTCTGGAAATGCGTATCCTCAAACTTCTCAAAGAAAACAAAGAATCCGAACCCGTCTCCAATTACGAAGACCTGGTTCGGATTATCTTTGTCTGGTGCGAGTGGTGATACAGCATTTTTCAAAAAACACAGTAATATCAATGGTTTTAGGACACCCGAACAGCGAAATTACTTGTATTCCGCCCTCTTGAAACCGTCAATTTCAGCAGCTATTGCTCGGTTCATCTCCCGGTAAGGAGACGACATCCTTGCAATAATCAGTACATAGCGCGTCTGTTACCCAAAGTGGCGCTTGGGTCGGCAGGCGCGCTATTTTTATGCCCAGATGCGGGCGA
>CAKUJL010000050.1 GCA_934661715.1 uncultured Oscillospiraceae bacterium
GCGTTGAGCTCCTTCACGAGCTGGCGCAGATCGCCGTCCTTCCGGCACAGCGCGTATTTATAGCCTTCCTTGTCGTCTCCGGCGAAAATCGCGATCCTTCCGGTGCAGTTCGACAAAATCGCGTCGGCAAAGCGGCGCACGGCGTCGGGGCTCATCAGCGCTTCAAAGAGCAGCACATCCGACGCGCCTTCGTAGTTTTTCGCCTTCAGGGAAAACAGCTCGTTTTCCAGCTGCGACGCACGGTATTTGACGGCGTTCAGCTCCTCCATCGCCCTACTGGCGGCGGCGTTCGTCTCGGTGGGCTTCGCGGACAGGAGCGCGGAATTTTTCCGGTTCTGGTCAATGAGCAGGTTCACGTAGTCATACGCCCGCATCCCGCAGAGAATTTCCAGCCGGACGCCCTCGTGGAATTTGACGCAGGAGAAGATCTTGATGAGACCGATCTCTCCCGTCCGCGTGACGTGTGTGCCGCAGCAGGCGCAGATGTCGGCGTTTTCGACCGTCACAATGCGAACGTCTCCCGTGAGGGCCTTTTTGCTGCGGTACGGAATGTTCGGCAGCTCTTCCTCCGGCGGAAACGCGATGGTAATCGGCCGGTTTTCCCAGACGATCTCATTGGCCTCGCGCTCGATGCTTCGCAAGTCCTCTTCCGTGAGCATCCCGGAAAAGTCGATCGTGACCATGTCGGCCCCCATATGGAAGCCCACGTTGTCATAGCCAAAGCGGCGGTGGACGATGCCGGATAAAATATGCTCGCCGGAGTGCAGCTGCATGAGCCCAAAGCGATGCTCCCAGTCAATTTCGCCCTCGACCACGCTGCCCGCGTCCAGCGGCTTTTCGCAGTAGTGGACGATCTCGCCCTTTGCCTCATGCGTGTCCGTCACGCGCACGCCGGAAAGCGTTCCGGTGTCTCCCGGCTGGCCGCCGCCTTCGGGATAGAAGGCCGTCTTGTCCAGCACCACGTCAAAGCCGTGCTTTCCCGGCACGCAGGACACGACCTTCGCCTGAAAGCGCCTGCAATACACATCCTCGTAAAAAAGCTTCTCTGTCGCCATTCGCTCCACCGTCCGTCTTTTGTTGGGGAAGCCTCTGATGAAATCCCCGACCGCTGATTTCATCAGAGGTTTCCTTGTTTCAAGTCTCATTTTAACACATCGCACGCAGAAAGCCAACCGCTATTTCCGTTTTTCCAAAACGGCAAAAATACAAACTTTTTTCTTCCCTTCATGATTGACAAACGGCGAAATATCTCATAATATATATGGTGGGCCTGAAGGGGATTTTCTCTTCGCGCCCGCAAGATTTTGATGATAAAGGGGGAAAACAGAATGGACGCAGGAAGTAGTAGCGGCACATCAGCAGGCCGAAGTTGCTGCGGGCTCGAGCCGCCGCCTTTGTGCGTGCCGTTCGACCCTTGCTGATTTGTCGCCTGCGACGTGTCTTTGGAACCTGCATTCATAGCCGCCATGCGCCGTCTGGGCGGCCTTTTTTCTGGTATGCCGCGTTGCTTTCCCTTGCAATCCGTCAGGATGGCTGCGGAAAAGCGCCTTGCCTACCAGAAAAAATTCTCGCCCATCCAGCACACGCCGACTATGAAAACAGGTTCTTACTTCCTAAAACAAAATTCTTAGGAGGAAAGACCTATGGCAGAACACAATTTCTCCGTAGAGAATACGCTGACGCTTCTGCTCGACGACAAGAAGTATCATTCTCTGCGGGACATCCTCAGCACCATGAACCCCGCCGACATTGCCGCGGTATTTGACGAGCTGCCCGAAGGAAAGCTCCCGCTTCTGTTCCGCCTGCTTCCCAAGGAGCTGGCGGCGGAGACGTTCGTCGAAATGGATACGGACGCGCAGGCACTGCTCATCCGCGGCTTTTCCGACAGCGAGCTGAAAGAGGTCATCGACGAGCTGTACGTCGACGACGCGGTCGATATTGTCGAGGAAATGCCGGCAAACGTGGTCCAGCGAATTCTGACCCAGGCAGACCCCGAGATGCGCAAGCAGATCAATGAGATCCTGCGCTATCCCGAGGACTCCGCGGGCTCGATCATGACCACGGAATACGTATCCCTGCGGCCCAACATGACGGTCGGAGAAGCGATCCTCCGCATCCGCCGCACGGGCATTGACAAAGAGACCATCTACACCTGCTACGTCACGAAGGGCCACAAGTTAATTGGCCTCGTCTCGGTCAAGGATCTTCTTCTGTGTGAAGACGACAACGCGACCATCGAGTCGATCATGACCGACCACGTCATCACCGTGAACACGCTCGATGACCAGGAGCAGGTCGCGCAGATGTTCTCGAAATACGATTTTCTGGCGCTTCCCGTCGTGGACACTGAAAGCCGCCTTGTCGGTATCGTCACCTTCGACGACGCCATGGACGTCATGCAGGACGAGGCGACGGAGGATATGGAAAAGATGGCCGCTATGCTCCCGTCCGAACACCCGTATCTTCGCTCGTCTCCGTTTGAAATCTGGAAAAACCGTATTCCCTGGCTGATGCTGCTGATGATTTCGGCAACACTGACAGGTCTGGTCATTACAAGCTTTGAAGACGCGCTGGGCGTGCTGCCGTGCCTGACGGCGTTCATCCCGATGCTGATGGACACGGGCGGCAACTCCGGCTCGCAGGCGTGCGTCACGGTCATCCGCGGCATCAGCCTGGACGAGATCGAGTTCCGCGACATTTTCAAGGTCGTCTGGAAGGAGATCCGCGTGGCCGTCCTCTGCGGCGTCTGCCTTGCCATCGCGTGCTTTGCGAAGGTCATGCTGGTCGACCATATGCTCCTCAAATCCGAGTCGGTCACCACGTGGGTCGCGCTCGTCGTGAGCCTGTCTATGGCCGTGACGGTGTTTCTGGCGAAGCTCGTCGGCGGCACGCTGCCGCTGCTGGCCAAAAAGCTCGGCTTTGACCCGGCGGTCATGGCCTCCCCGATCATCACCACGATCGTGGACTTTTTGTCCCTGCTCGTCTATTTCACCTTCGCAACCACCATTCTTCATATTGGCTAAAAAATCGCCCGCAGACAAGTCTGCGGGCGATTTTTACACTTTCTGAATATGCAAACCATCGCGTAGGGGCCGATGCCCTTCATCGGCCCTTGGGTACTACGAATTCGCCGAAGGGTAGCGCGTTTCGGACGTTTTTCTGCGCGGGGCGATGTGGGCATCGCCCCCTACGCAAATTATATCATTGCGCGGGTTTTACATCGGTACAGAAAACTGCGACAGGTCTAAACGAAGCCCGGCAAAGCTCAGCAGCAGAATGACGACGGCGGCCAGAATGTAGATGCAGAAGAAGCTTCTGGCGTAGTTTTTCTTATTGACGTTCCGGCTGGCGACGGCGTGAGCGATCAGGAAGATCCAGCCCACGAGCGGCACGGAGTATAAAATGCTCAGTCCGAAGTAGGCCCACGGAGAAAGCGGCCGGTACGCCTCCGGCAGATACTGCTGTTCAAATTCGTTCATTTATGCGTGCTCCTTCCCGCTGCAAGTCTCGACCGTCAGGCAGTACACCGCAACGCTCTGCGCCTGTTCGTCGGTAAACGCAAACGGCCGGTCCTTGCGGTAATGCGCCATGATAAGACTGAGTGCCCGTTTCTTTTCCTCCAGATCTTCGACCGGCTTCACAAGCCCCGTTCCGATGACGCTCTGGTAAAAATACGTGTGGCTGCACCCGAGCTCAGCCTGCCCAAGCCGGTGGCCGGTGTCGAGCTCAAAGCCCGCCTTGCAGCCAGAGCCGATCAGGTCGACCTTCCTGCCCTCTTTTGCCCCATGAAAATAGAATTTTGCGGGGCTTCCCGGCGCGTAGCCGAAGTTCAGCGGCACGATATAGGGCCCGTCTTCGGCGTTTAATCCCAGACGCAGAACCTCACAGCTCTCGATGATCTCGTCAATGTGCTTCCGCTCCGTAATTTCCCTGTCGCGTCTTCTCATCTTCCGTTTCCTCCTGTTCGTTTTCTTCCTGCTGCGCAGAGTTATCCGCAGCCTCTTCCGCAAGCCGCAGCGCCCGAAGCTCGCTTACATACCGGTACGCGCGGCAGTAGCACGCGATGTGGTAATTGAAAACCGTGTTCCGCTCTTCCGTGAAGCAAAGCTCCAGCACCGGCTTTTCCGGTTCGTCCAGTTCTTCGGTTTCCTCTGCCGCATATTCTTCCGCGATTTTCTCAAGGCTTTCCCGGTTCTCCTCGGAAACGCTTCCGAAGCAGTCCATCGAGGCGATCGCCGTCACCTCCTGCACCATGCGTCCGGCCAGCTGCACACAGCCCTCTTCCCAGGCAAGCGCCCGCTGGTTTTTCTTCGTTTTCAGAAGCGCGGTCTGCTGGCGCATCTGCGTAAGCTCATAGTCGAGCTTCGCGAAGATCTGTTCGCATGGTTTCATGTCCGGATAGCGGCCAAAATCGGTCATTTCGCAAAGCGCAAGAAAGCTATTGATCTGAAGCTGCCGCAGCAGCGACTCGACGCGGCCTTCGTTGGCATATGGGTGGACAAAAATATTCACGCCCAGCCCAAACGCGAGGCCGATCGACACGTCGCGAATCCGCGCCAGAATGTCCGGCAGCTGGCTCGCGCCCGAGCAAACGGAGACAAAGATGACCGACGATAAAAACACCGCGTAGGAAACGTGCAGCAGATTGCACAGTCCAATGACAAAAAATGTGCACAGCCCGACCACCCAGAGCGGCGGCTCCGGAAGCAGCCGCAGCAGCAAAAACCCGAGCACACTGCCGACGAGCACGCCCACCATCTGGTTGATGCACTCGCGCCACGACTCGCGGATCGTCCGCCCCATCGCGCAGTACACGCCCATGAGCGCCAGCACGGGGCTCATTTCGGAAAAGCCGCTGCACACCAGAAGCGTCAGCGTCGCGGCAATGACCGTCTTCACCACCCGGTACCCCGGCCTGTGGATTTTGAGAAAGTGCATACTTACTCCTTATGTAGGCGTCCCGCAGGACGCCATCTCCGCAAAAGCCTCGCAGAGTTTCGCGTCCGCAGACGCGAAAAAAATCTAAATCCATGTTATCCGGCGGCTTTGCCGACCGGAAACATACCGATCGCCTCGCAAGTGTGGAATTTTTGCCCCAACGGGGCAAAAATTATGCGCGTAGTCGAGGCGCTATCCCCTTTGACAAAAAGTTCTACTTTTTGTCAGAGATCATCCGCGTCCTGCACAGGCTTTTCTGTGGGGTCTTCCGGCTTTCCGGTCCAGCTGCCCTGCGGGTCTGTCTGCGCGTGGCCGGGCCACCAGCCGTTTTTGCGTGTCTCTTCTTTGCGCTTTTTCATGCCGCGCCTCCTTTCCAATAGACTTCTTTTAGTCTCTGCAAAACAAGGCGCGGTATTCTCTTTCAGTTTGTATGCAGATGGCCGCCCGTCTGATCACACGTTTCGTGTACGTAAGCTTCGACGAGAAGCCCCTCAAAAAGCTCCGGCCGGACGGCCTTCAGCGCCTCGCAGAATGCCGCGTAGTCCGGCCTTGTGACCGGCACGAGCACCGCCTGCCGCGTTTCAAAGAGCACGTCCTTCGCCGTGAAGCAGAGGCAGTCGACGGGATGCTTGTGGTCCTTCGTCACGCGCTGCAAAAGCTTCAGGCTTTCTATATCGCTGCACGGAAAGATGATCATCGTCCGCTCACAAAAGACAGACACTGCCGCCCCCGCGCCGGTTTCCTCCGGCAGGACCTCGATCGTGTCCTCCGGCAAAAGCACATATTCCTTCAAAGCCGTCCCTCCATGGAAAGCCGCACGTCCTTTTTGACCAGCGGCACTTTGGACAAGATCGCCTCGAGAACGCCGCCCGCGATCGCGCTGGCCTTGTCCGAGACGGTGTAGCAGTTGGCGACCGTTCCGCGCGGGTCGACATCGCCCGACTTCATGCCCTTTACGACCGGCGTTCCATCCGGCAGAATCCCGCGCAGAACGCCCGAGATCGTGCAGACCATCGGCTTTCCGTCCACTTCTCCGACCGTTTCGCCGGACTCAACCAAGGCTCCAATGTCCCGCAGCTGGTGGAAAATGCCCGTCTCCGGCGCACGCAGCACGCGCTCTCCGGCAAAGCCGCCGATGAGGCCCGGAATGTTCGTGTTCGGGATCGGTTCGCCGTCCCAGATAACTCTTCCCAGCGTGTGCCCGCGCATCGTCTCGACCACCGCGTGGCAGTCCCGTCCGGCGCAGAAGCCCGGCCCCAGTGCGATGACGAGCGGCGCATCGGTAATGTTCGTCCCCAGATTTTTCTTCGCCAGAATCCCGTCGACGAGCACGTCCGGATGCAGCCACGCGCGGCTTTTTGCTTCCGGGTCGGGCAGCACGGGAATAACTCCTGCGTCCAGCGCCGCTTTGACCTCCTGCGCCGTCTCGCAGCGCACGGCCGTAGCGTCTTCTACCGTTGTTTTCCCAAAGCGGATGGCCTGTGAGAAGCAGACCGTCCTTCGAATGGCCGTCGGCTGCGGAAGATCGGTCATCACGACCGGAAATCCCGCCCGATGCAGCCGCAGCGCAACGCCGGAGGCCAAATCTCCCGCGCCGCGAATCAGCACAAGCATACAATATTCTCCTTCCAAAGCGACCCCGCCGCGACCGGGCTGTGCAAAAATCCCGCCAGCTCCCGCGCGTTTGCAAGCGCCGCTTCCGTTTCCACCTGATTGACGAGCACCCGCGTGTGCAGCGCCTCGAGCTCCAGCAGCTTCGCGGCCAGATACGGCGTCGCCAGATCGTCCTCCGAAACGCCGAGCTTGCGTGCATACAGCTCCGGCCGGTGCGCCGCGTCACAGATTGGCCGGTTCAGCCCCGACGCGCCGAGCACCAGGATCGTCTGGTTCGCCTCCGCGGGAATGACCGGTTCGAAGCTTGCGTGCGCCTTCAAGGGCCGGTGCTTCGAACCGTCGGCCTCGACAAAAATATAATCCGCGAGCGTCATCAGCCTTTCCATCGGAACGGCAGGGGCCGAGAACTTCCCCTCCACGCTTTTTGTGCCCACGCACACGCAGTTCGTTTTGCAGAGCGCCGCGGCGATCTCGTCTTCGCTTTCCGACAGCACGCACGGCAGGTGCTCCGGCGGCAGAATGTGCGTCGTGGTGCAGACAATGACGCGTGCGTCCCTGGCCGCTTCCCGCGCGAGGGCATATAAAAGCGTCGTCTTCCCGCCGCCGCCGATGATCGCGGTGACGCCGGGCTCGATTTCCAGCAGCTTCAGCAGCTCCACGCACTTCCCCGCCCTTTCGTTTGTGTTAACTAACAGTATTCTGATAGTAACACGCCGCCCGCGAAACGTCAAGCCGCGCAAGGTTGACAAGGGCTGTTCTCCTTTTTACAATAGGGTTAGCCCAAAAAGGAGGCGTTTTTATGCCAGACACCCGCCGCGGTTTGAGTGCCAACGCGCTCAAGCTGATCGCGATCATCGCCATGACGCTCGACCACATTGCGTGGCTCTTGTACCCCGGCTATCCAACGGAAGCTTTGCCGCTGGCCATCCACATCCTCGGACGGCTGACGTGCCCCATCATGTGCTATTTCATCGCCGAGGGCTACCATTACACGAGCTCCTTCCGGCGCTATGCCCTGCGGCTGTTCCTGCTTGCCGTCGTGTCGCACTTTGCTTACGTTTTCGCCTCCAACGCATACACAAACTGGCATTCGTTTCTCCCATTTTACAATGGCAGCATTCTCAACCAGACGGGCGTCGTGTGGTCGCTGCTGGGAGGGCTTCTTATGCTGCGGGTCAATGACACGCACTGGCCGGAGGCGAAAAAGGCCGCGTGCATCCTGCTTCTGAGCCTCGTGACCTTCCCGGCGGACTGGAGCTGCATCGCCGCGCTGTGCATTTTGTCGATCGGCTCGAACCGCGGCAATAGCAAAAAGCAGCTTTTATGGTGCGCGTTTTACGTGTGCCTCTACGCGGCGGTCTACTTCGTATTTCTCGACAGGCTCTACGGCCTCGTGCAGCTGTGCGTCTTCCTGTCTGTGCCGCTGCTGCGGCTCTATAACGGCACGCGCGGAAAATCAGAACGCCTGAACCGCGTCATGAAGCCGCTCTATTACCTCTATTATCCCCTGCACCTGTTCGTGATTGGAATCGCCCGCGAATTGCTGCATTGAAGATGGCAAAAACGCAACATTCTCCGCCCTGACCGCCTGATGCGCGACATGCGGCGCAAAAGCCCCAGAACGACCTGATTCCGGGGCTTTCGACTTTTTTCCGGAATGGGCTTGCCCGCGCCGCATAAATCTGCTACAATTTCCCATAGATCATCACAGAAAGCGAGGGCTCCGGATGGAGGAATTATTTAACAGCAATCTGTTCGCGATCTAGGGTGTATCTGAAAACTCCCAATGTGACCGGCAGCGAGGAGTTTTTGCGCTGAGCAAGACATTTTTCCGCAGGAATACTGACGTATTTCAAGGAAAAATGGCGCGGCGCAGCGTGAAAAGACCCGCTGTCCGGGTGCGTTGGGAGTTTTCAGATACACCCTAGAATATTTCCGCTGCTTTCTGAAAAAACACGGCTTTCTGAGCCGCCGGTTTTTCGAAAAAGCGATCTCGGGCGTTCGCACATCGCAGGGCGGCTGCGCTCTTTTCCTGCGCGGATATTCTACGCCCGAAATG
>CAKUJL010000051.1 GCA_934661715.1 uncultured Oscillospiraceae bacterium
CAAATGAAACACTCCAAACACACCAAGCATTTTGCCAGCCGCTGGGGCTTTATTCTCGCGTCCGTCGGCTCTGCCGTTGGCATGGCAAACGTCTGGGGCTTCCCCAACAAGCTCGGCAGCAACGGCGGCGGCGCGTTTCTGCTCGTCTACCTGCTGTTCGTCTTCATTTTCAGCCATGTCGCGCTTCCCGCGGAGTTCGCGATGGGAAGAAGAGCCGGAACGGGCACGCTCGGCGCGTATGAAAACGCGTGGGCCACGCGCGGAAAAGCAATGGGCAAGGCCGGCGGCGTTCTCGGCTGGCTTCCGCTGGCGGGCTCTTTGTGCATCGCCATCGGCTACGCGATCATCGTGTCCTACATTCTCAAGGCGCTGGTCGATTCCGTCGTCGGCACGCTCATGACAGCGGACACCGCCGCGTGGTTCGGGGCCTTCTCTTCTAACGGTTTCTCCGTCGTTCCGTATCACGTCATCGTCGTGGTCGGGACGCTGCTGACGCTTTATCTCGGGGCGCACAGCATCGAAAAGACCAACAAGATCATGATGCCGACGTTCTTCCTCATCTTCCTCGTGCTGGCCATCCGCGTGGCGTTCCTGCCCGGAAGCGCCGAGGGCTACAAGTTCATGTTCACCCCGCGCTGGGAAGCGCTCAAGGACCCGATGATCTGGGTCTGGGCGATGGGCCAGGCGTTCTTCTCGCTGTCCGTCACGGGAAGCGGCATGATCGTCTACGGCGCGTATCTGTCCAAGGACGAGGACGTCGTGGCCATGGGCCAGAACACCGCCATTTTTGACACGATCGCCGCCGTCGTCGCCGCGCTCGTCATCATTCCGGCGTGCTTCTCGTATGATCTGGACGTCGGCGCGGGCCCGAGCCTTCTGTTCGTCACGCTGCCGACCATTTTGCAGGATATCCCGCTGGGACGACTGTTTGCCATCATCTTGTACCTCGCGATGATCTTCGCGGGCGTCAGCTCCCTTCAGAACATGTTTGAGGCCGTCGCGGAATCTTTGATGCACAAGTTCCCGAAGCTGAACCGCACGGCGGTGCTCGCCATCATCTGCGCCATCTGCCTCGGCTGCGGCCTTTTCATGGAGCCGATCAGCAAGTGGGGCCCGTGGATGGATCTGGTGTCCATCTACATCATCCCCATCGGCGCAACGCTGGGCGCAATTTCGTGGTTCTACGTGATGAAGAAGGAAGACCTGCTGCACGCCGTCAACACCGGCGCAAACAAGCCGCACGGTGCGCTCTGGTATAACTGCGGACGGTTTATCTATGTGCCGCTGGCCGTCATCCTGTGCTGCGTGGCATTGTTTATGAATATTGCCTTCTAAAACCGTTTTCCTTCGTAGGGGCGGACGCCTCTGTCCGCCCTTGGGAACTACGAATTCGCCGCAGGGTTTCGCGTTTCGAACGCATTTCTGCGGGCGGCTCGATCGTCCGCCCCTACACAGGCCATATTGATTTCCCGAAAACCGGAAGGCGTCATTTCTCACAGAAATGGCGCCTTTTTTCTGTTGATTTCCGACAGATCGTCCATTGACTTTAACAGCAAAAAGTGCTAAAGTACAGAAAACGAAGAAATCCTACAAAGAAGGTATGCTATATGCAGGAAATGAGCAGAAGAAACCAGCATTTTACCGACTCCGTCATCCGCCGCATGACGCGCGTGAGTCTGGACTGCGGGGCCATCAACCTCGCGCAGGGCTTCCCGGACTTCGATCCCCCGAAGGCGCTGACCGACCGGCTGGAGGAGGTAAGCAAAATCGGCCCCCACCAGTACCCCATCACGATGGGCGCCCCCAATTTCCGCCGCGCCGCCTGCCGCAAATGCGGCCGGTTCATGGGGCTGGAGCTGAACCCTGATGAGAACATCGTCGTCACGATCGGCTCGACCGAGGCGATGGTCGACACCATTTTCGCCCTGACGAACCCCGGCGACAAGATCGTCATGTTCTCGCCGTATTTTGAAAACTACCGCGCCCAGGCCATTATGGCGGACTGTGAGCCGGTTTTCGTGCCGCTCATTCCGCCGTCGTTCCACTTTGACCCCGAGGTCCTCGAGGACGCGTTCCGGCAGCACCCGAAGGCCATCCTCATCTGCAACCCCTCGAACCCGAGCGGCAAGGTCTTTACGCGCGAGGAGCTGAAGCTGATCGCAGACCTCTGCATCAAATACGACGTCTACGCGATCATGGACGAGGTGTATGAGCACATTGTCTACGATGGCCGCGAAATGGTCTACATGGCCTCTCTTCCTGGCATGTGGGAGCGGACGGTCAGCTGCTCGAGTTTGTCCAAAACCTACTCCGTGACCGGCTGGCGGCTTGGCTACGCGATCGCGCCAAAGCCCATCATGGACCGCATCAAGCAATATCACGATTTTAATACCGTTGGCGCACCGTCTCCTCTGATGGAGGCCGCGGTGGTGGGTCTGGAAATGCCGGACAGCTACTACCGCGAATTCGGCGACCACTACGCACACATGAAGTCCATCTTCACCGGCGGCATGAAGGATCTCGGCATCCCCTTCACAGACCCCGAGGGCACCTATTTCGTTCTGGCCGATATCGCGCCGTACATGAAAAAGGGCCAGTCCGACGTCGAATTCTGCATGGAAATGGCACAGAAGGTCGGCGTGGCCTGTGTGCCGGGCAGCTCGTTCTTTGACGAGGACGTCAACCATATCGTCAGACTCCATTTTGCCAAAAAAGACGAAACGCTCTATGCCGCGCTCGACCGGCTGAGCCGGCTGAAGGAAATTATGTGCGGATAAATTCCGGTTTCTGGCGAACACGCCATAAATTTCCGTGAAAATTTTGATGAATAATTCCGAAAAAGCTTCGTATGGTGATGCATACGAAGCTTTTTTTATTTTTACAGTTGTATTCTGTATATCCGTTTTGATATGGGTCAGCCGCATTTGCACAAAATTGCTTGGTATATCCTGTCTAAAAAGCACATTGAATTTCCAGCACATTTCATATATTATAAACAATATAAAGTACCAGTTCTTAGATATAATGCCTCTATCCGGAAACCGCATACTACTTCTGCCCTCCGCGCTGCTCCCATACCGCGGCGGGCTGACCCGCACCGAAGCCCTGCTCTGCCATTGTCACCGAGAAATGCTGCATGTCATATCTCCGGCTTCGGTGCGGGTCCTTTTATCAATTTGTCGATATCGGCCTTCCCGGCAAAGCGGTCCGGGCCGGTCGGCGAAATAAGAAAGCTAAGGGGGAAGAACCGCAATGAATGAAGCGCAATGCGCAAGAACCATGCAGATTATCGATACGCATGGGCGGGATCCCGCTGCCCTGATTGCGATTTTGCAGGATGTGCAGGCGGAAAACAGCTACCTCAGCCAGGAAAACCTCGAGTTGATCGCCAAGGAACTGAACGTGGCGATCTCCAAGGTCTACGGCGTTGCCACCTTCTTCGAGAATTTCTCGCTGGAAGCCAAGGGCAAGCATCTGGTCAAGGTCTGCAACGGCACGGCATGTCATGTCCGTAAATCCCAGCCGATTTACGACGCAGTCCACGCCTATCTCGGCCTGAGCGGCAAGCGGAAGACGTCCGACGACGGCATTTTCACGCTCGAGACGGTCGCATGTCTTGGCGCGTGCGGCCTGGCGCCCGTCATGACCATTGACGGCGAGGTCCACGCGAAAATGGATCCCGACCGGGCTGTCGCGCTGCTCGAAGAAATCCGGGCAAAGGAGGGCTCTGCGCAATGAGAATCGGAACGAGAGAAGAACTGAAGGCCCGCCGTGAGCAGGCAAAGGCATGGCTCGCCGCCGAAGAGCGCGTCATTCTCGTCTGTGCCGGTACCGGCTGTATCGCCGGCGGCGCAATGAAGGTCTATGACAAATTGCAGGAGCTCTGTCAGGAAAGAAAGCTCAAAACGCGCGTTTCCCTGCGCGAAGAGGGCGGCCACGACGTCCTGCACTTCAAGCGCAGCGGCTGTCAGGGCTACTGCGAAATGGGTCCGCTGATCGAGATCCAGCCCGAGGGCATTTTCTACACCCACGTCCATCCGGAAGACTGCGAAGAGATTCTGGAAAAGACCATCCTCCACGGCGAGGTCATCGAGCGTCTTCTGTACAAGCTGGAGGGCGCAACCTACGTCAAGCATGACGACATCCCCTTCTATAAAAAGCAGAAGCGTGTCGTTCTCGAGACCAGCGGCAACACCGACGCCGAGGACCTCGACGAATATCTGGCCCACGGCGGCTACGAAGCGCTCGAGAAGGCCCTGTTCGACATGACCCCCGCCGATATCTGCGCGGAAGTCGTGAACTCCGGTCTTCGCGGCAGAGGCGGTGCGGGCTTCCCCACCGGCAAGAAGTGGGAGAGCGTGCGCAGAATGCCCGAGGGCAAGAAGTACGTTGTCTGTAACGGCGACGAGGGCGACCCCGGCGCGTTCATGGACCAGTCCATCATGGAAGGCAACCCCCACGCGATTCTCGAGGGCATGATGATCGCAGGCCGCGCCGCGGGAAGCGACGAAGGCTACATCTACGTCCGCGCCGAGTATCCGCTGGCGGTCAAGCGTCTTCGCACGGCCATCGCGAAGGCCGAAGAAGCGGGCCTGCTGGGCGATAACATCCTCGACTCCGGCTTTAACTTCCGCATCAACATCAACCGCGGCGCAGGCGCGTTCGTCTGCGGCGAAGGCAGCGCCCTGACGGCAGCCATCGAAGGCCGCCGCGGCATGCCCCGTGTCAAGCCGCCGCGCACGGTCGAACAGGGCCTGTGGGCTCGCCCGACCATCCTCAATAACGTTGAGACCTTTGCGTGCGTTCCCGTCGTTGTCCGCCGCGGCAGCGAATGGTTCCGCACCATCGGCACCGAAAAGAGCCCCGGCACGAAGGCGTTCGCGCTGACCGGCTGCGTGGTCAACACCGGCCTCATCGAGGTCCCGATGGGCACGACGCTGCGCGAGATCATCTTCGACATCGGCGGCGGCATCAAGAACGGCAAGAAGTTCAAGGCTGTTCAGACCGGCGGCCCCGCAGGCGGCTGTCTGACCGAGGATCAGCTCGATCTTCCCGTCGACTTCGACTCTCTGAAGAAGGCCGGCGCGATCATGGGCTCCGGCGGCCTGGTCGTCATGGACGAGGACACCTGCATGGTCGAAACCGCCCGCTTCTTCATGAACTTTACCCAGAGCGAAAGCTGCGGCAAGTGCGTGCCGTGCCGTGAAGGTACGAAGCGTATGCTGGAGATTCTGAACCGGATCGTGGAAAACAAGGGTACGCTGGAAGACCTCGACATGCTCGAGTCTCTGTCGTCCACCATCCGCGAGACCGCGCTGTGCGGCCTCGGCCAGGCGGCGTGCAACCCCGTTTCCAGTACGCTCAAGGCATTCCGCAACGAATATCTTGCCCACGTGGTCGATCACCACTGCCCGATCTGCAACGGCCCGAAGGCGCATCTCGCCATCGACCCCGAAAAGTGCAAGGGCTGCGGCAAGTGCAAAAAGAACTGCCCGATGGACGCCATCGAAGGTGAAAAGAAGAAACCGCATACCATCGATCCGTCCAAGTGCATCAAGTGCGGCGCGTGCCAGTCCGGCTGCCCGTTCGATGCAATTGAGCTTGTGAAGGAGGAGGGTTAAACGTATGGCAAAGGGAACAATGTACGTCGACGGCATCTGCGTGCCGTTTGACGGAGAAAAGAACGTCCTCGCGGTCATCCGCAAGGCCGGTATCGACATGCCGACGTTCTGCTATTACTCCGAGCTTTCTACCTTCGGCGCATGTCGTATGTGCGTGGTAGAAAACGAACAGACCGGCAAAATCGACGCGTCCTGCTCCACAGAGCCGCGCGACGGTCTGCGCATCCGCACCAACACCGAGCGGCTTCTCAAACACCGCCGGATGATCCTTTCGCTGATGCTTTCGTCCCACTGCCGCAGCTGCACCACCTGCGAACAGAGCGGCAACTGCCGTCTGCAGGATCTGGCGCTCCGCTTCGGCGTGACGAACATCCCGTTCGAAGACACCCGTCCGCACTATGAACTGGACACCACGAGCCCCGCGATTGTCCGCGACCCCGGCAAGTGCGTCCTCTGCGGCGACTGCGTGCGCGTCTGCGACGAGCTTCAGGGCATGAGCATCCTGAACTTCGCCCACCGCGGCAGCAACGTCCAGGTCATGCCGGCGTTCGACCGCCCGATGAGCATGACCAAGTGCGTCACCTGCGGCCAGTGCGCGGCTGTCTGCCCGACCGGCGCCATCACCATCCGCAACCAGATCAACGACGCGTGGAAGGCGCTGCATGATCCGGAACTGAAGGTCATCGTTCAGATCGCTCCCGCCGTCCGCGTTGCTCTCGGCGAAGCGTTCGGTCTGGCTCCCGGCGTCAACGTCCTTGACAAGATGGTCGCGGCGCTGAAGCTCATGGGCGCAGACGAGGTCTATGACACCACGTTCGCAGCCGATATGACCGTCATCGAAGAGACGGCCGAATTCCTCGAGAGACTCGAGAAGGGTGGCCCGTTCCCAATGTTCACGAGCTGCTGCCCGGCGTGGATCAAGTATCTGGAGAAGGAAGATCCCAAGTACTTGAAGCACATCTCGACCTGCAAGTCCCCGATGCAGATGTTCTCCGCCCTCCTGCGTGCGCAGCAGAAGCCGGAAGACAAGAAGCTGTATCACATTGCGATCATGCCCTGCACGGCCAAGAAGATGGAAGCCGGCAGAGCCGAGTTCAAGCACGGCGATCAGCCCGACGTCGACCTCGTGCTCACCACGCAGGAACTGATCCGCATGATCAAGGAAGCGGGCATCCGCTTCAACGAGCTACCCGATGAGGCGCCCGATATGCCGTTCGGTCTCGGCACCGGCGCAGGCGTTATTTTCGGAACCACCGGCGGTGTGGCAGAGGCTGTCGTCCGCCGTGTGATGGAGAGCGAGTCCCGCAATACGCTGCAGGCCATCGCTTATTCCGGCGTCCGCGGCATGGAAGGCGTTCGCGCAGTCGAGCTGCCTGTCGGCGAGAAGACCATCCGTGTCGGCGTTGTTCATGGCCTGAAGAATGCCAGAACGCTGATTGCGAAGATGGAAGCCGGCGAAGCGCACTTCGATCTCGTCGAGGTCATGACCTGCACCACCGGCTGTGTCGGCGGCGCTGGCCAGCCCATCGGCAAACGCGAGCAGAAGGTCGCCCGTGCAGAAGGTCTGTACGAAGCCGACCGCAAGACGCTCATCAAATCCTCGCAGCACAACCCGATTCTCAAGGCTGTCTACGAGAAGCTCCCGCCCGAGCGTGCCCACGAGTTGCTGCACGTCCACTATCCGCAGCCGGAATAATCATTCCGTTCCATTTTCCTATCCGGGAAAGGCTTTGCCTTTCCCGGATAGGGGGTTGCAGCCCGACTGCGCGCAGAATTTTGTCCCGTTGGGACAAAATTCTACACTTGCGGTCTGATAGGAATTTTTCCGGTCGGCGGAGCCGCCGGATAAAATGGATTTCCATTTTCTTTTGCGCCTGCGGGCGCAAAACTCTGCGAGGCTGGGGTGCGGAGTCTGCGAGGCTGGGGACGGATAGCGCGTGGCTATCCTTATTATGTAAAGTTTTTTGAAATTTTCGGTGCTTTTTGTCGAAATTGCGGCTTGTTCCGGGTATTGGGGTGTGATAAGATAGGCGGAACAAAGGAGTGTTGATATGAAAGAAAAGCTGAAGATTCTGATTGCGAACGACGATGGCATCCGGTCGGAGGGTATTGCGCGGCTGGCGAAGATGGCGTCGGAATTCGGCGATGTCTGGGTCGCTGCGCCGGAGAGCCAGTGCAGCGGCATGTCCGTGCGGCTGACGATCTCGCCGAAGGCCGAAATGGCCGTGTTCCGGTATGACTTCCCCGTGGAAGTACAGGCCGCGTGGAGTGTCGACGGGACGCCCGCCGACTGCGTGAAGGTCGCGCTGTGTTCGCTTCTTCCCTTCCGGCCCGACGTCGTTCTCTCCGGCATCAACGACGGCATGAACGCGGGGTTAGATGTCTGCTATTCCGGCACCGTCGGCGCGGCGACTGAGGCGGCCATGCACGGTGTGCCCGCCATCGCGTTTTCCATGCGCGACGACAAGTCCTTCGACGTGACGGAAAGCTACCTTCCCGCGATTCTCGAGGAGCTTCTGGAAAAACCCCTTCCCGCGGGCGAGCTTTGGAACGTGAACTTCCCCACCTGTGCGTTAGGTGATTGCCGCGGCATTCTCCGTGACCGCTTCCCGGAGAAAAAGTCGTACTACGAAAACTTCTATCACTGCGTCCGGGAAGATGGCGGCGTGCAGTATCTCTCGCCGGTCGCCAAAATTCTCACCCACGACGAGGTCACCGAGGGAAGCGACCTGCACGCGATTTTGAACAATTACATCGCCGTCGGTGCGGTTCGCTGTGCGGCATACTGACACCTGTCTTTTTAACACGGACAAGTTGGTGAATAACGTAAAATTCCGGTGAAAT
>CAKUJL010000052.1 GCA_934661715.1 uncultured Oscillospiraceae bacterium
GTCTGGACTCGCTGACCCCGGACGAGGCACGCAAGTACATCGCCGAGAAGCAGTTCGCGCCCGGCTCGATGCTCCCGAAGGTCGAAGCGGCCGTGAAGTTCGCCGAGTCCAAGCCCGGAAGAACCGCGCTCATCACCCTTCTCGAAAAAGCCAAAGACGGCATCGCCGGCAAAACCGGCACGCGTATCTCTCTTTAATCGCGCAAAAAGCCCGCGAAACCGACGGTTTCGCGGGCTTTCATTATTCTTAGACCATGCGGCAGGATTCGCATTCGTCGCAGGCGGGGAACTTCGATTTGTCGTAGGGAATATTATTTTTATCGTAGTAATCCTTGACCGCGGACTTGACCGCTTCCTCGGCCAGCACCGAGCAGTGCAGTTTGTGCGCCGGAAGTCCGCCCAGCGCGTCTACGACGTCCTTGTTCGTGACGGCAAGCGCCTGTTCGATCGTCTTGCCCTTGATCATTTCGGTGGCCATCGAGCTCGACGCGATCGCGCTGCCGCAGCCGAAGGTCTCGAACTTCACGTCTTCGATCTTATCGTCCTTGATCTTGAGATACATCTTCATGATATCGCCGCACTTGGCGTTGCCGACCTCGCCGACACCGTCCGCGTTTTCGATGCTGCCTACATTTCTCGGGTTCATGAAGTGGTCCATTACAATATCGGTATAAAGTGCCATAGCCTTTGTTCCTCCTTACATCCAACTTACAGCATAAACTGCTTTTCGCCGCGCTCGAGTTCCTTCCACACAGGCGACATATTGCGAAGATACGCCACGACCTGCGGAATTTCCTTCAGCATATATTCGACCTCTTCCATCGTGTTCTCCTCGCAGAGCGTGAGGCGAAGAGAGCCGTGCGCGACCTCGTGGGGCCGTCCGATGGCAAGCAAAACGTGGCTGGGGTCGAGCGAACCCGACGTGCACGCAGAGCCGGACGATGCGCTGATGCCCTTTGCGTCAAGGAGCAGCAGCAGGCTTTCGCCCTCAATGCCCTCAAAGCAGAAGTTCACATTGCCGGGAAGACGCGGGCTTTCCGCGCCATTGAGGGCGCAGTGCGGAATTTCGCGAAGGCCGGAGATCAGCCGGTCGCGCAGGGCCGTGACCTTTTCCGCGTTTTCGCTTAAGTGATCGCACGCGTCCTTGAGCGCCGCCGCCATACCGACGATACCGGGGACGTTTTCCGTGCCGGCTCTCTTGCCGCGCTCCTGTGCGCCGCCTTCGATGATGTTCGTCAGGATGATGCCGCGCCGGGCATACAGTGCGCCAACGCCCTTGGGCCCATGGAACTTGTGGCCCGACATCGAAAGCATGTCAATGTTCATCGCGTTTACATCGATCGCCACATGGCCCGCAGCCTGCACGGCGTCGGTGTGGAACAGAACGCCCGCTTCGCGGCACGCCTTGCCGATCTCCGCGATGGGCTGGATGGTGCCGATCTCGTTGTTGGCGAACATGATGGTGACCAGACACGTGTCCTCGCGGATGGCGTCCTTGACCTCCTGCGCGGTGACAAGACCGGTCTCGTGCACGTCCAGAAGCGTCACCTCAAAGCCCTCTTTTTCGAGCTTCGAGAGCGTGTGCAACACCGCGTGGTGCTCAAATTTCGTGGAGATGATGTGCTTTTTGCCCTTCTTCGCGCCGAGCATGGCCGCCGAGCGAATGGCCTGATTGTCTGCCTCGCTGCCGCCGGAGGTGAAGTAGATCTCTCGCGGCTGCGCCCCGATGCACGACGCGACGGTCTGTCTTGCCGCCTCGAGCCCTTCCTTGGCCTCCTGGCCGATGGTATAAAGGCTTGACGGGTTTCCGAAGTGCTCGGTCATATACGGAAGCATCGCTTCCAGTGCAGTTCCGCTCATTTTCGTCGTCGCGGCGTTATCTGCATAAATCTTCATCATAGAATTGTCTCCTTTCGGGATTCTTTCTTTCGTGGCTTCAGCATATCACATATTCCCTACTAAGTCAATAGGTTTATATGTTTATCGGAAGTTTCTTCGTATTCAGAAAATCTTAAGAAAAATTTAGCCCTTTTTTCCTTGAGCCGCGGGCAATTCCCGTGTAAAATAAGGAAAACAACATCCGGGAGGTTCCCATGGCTAACATTCTCGACTATCTCGACTGGCGCGGCGATTTAACGCTTGCCGAGCGCCCCTTCAACGAGGTGGACAATCTGATCCTGGCCGAGCTCTGCTATCTCGATTTTTCCGGCTTTGCGCCAGAGAGCTTCGCGGTGCAGACCGTCACGCTGCAAGAGGCGGCAAACGCTTATTTTGCCGCCAATCCCACGACGGACATGGGCGTTCTGGTGCCCGATCAGATCCCCGTGCTGGTCCGGCGTGCGGCAGAAACGGCGCGGTTTCGCGATATCCGGCTTCTTGGCTATGTCAACCGCATCGACGAAGAAACGCAGACGCAGTTTTCCGCGATGACGCTGCTTCTGCCGGACGGCAGCGCATATGTGGCCTTCCGCGGCACGGACGACACCATCGTCGGCTGGAAGGAAGACTTCAACATGGCCTTCACGCCGGAAATTCCCGCGCAGAAATACGCCTGCACCTATTTGCAGCAGGCGGCCGAAGCCCTTCCCTTCCGGCCCCTTCGCGTCGGCGGGCACTCCAAGGGCGGCAATTTAGCGGTCTACGCCGCGGTGTTCTGCGGAGAAGCCGTTCAGAAGCAGCTCACCGCCGTCTACAATAACGACGGCCCCGGCTTTTACGCGTCCCTTCTTCCGCTTCCCGCGCACCGCGCGATCTCGGAAAAAATCACGACGATTTTGCCTGAATCGTCCGTCGTCGGGATGCTTTTGGCGCACGAGGAGCGCTATCAGGTCGTCCGCAGCACGCAGATCGGCCTCATGCAGCACGACGGCTTTTCGTGGCAGGTCAAGGGCGAAGCCTTCGAGCATCTGACAGAGCTTGCAGAAGGCGGAAAAATCATGGACCAGACGCTCAAAGCCTTCTTGCAGGAGCTCACCGAGCCGCAGCGCGTGCAGTTTGTCGACACGCTCTTTGCCATCCTCACCTGCACGGACGCAAGCACGCTCACGGACTTAAAAGAAGGCGGGCTCAAGACGGCCTCGGCGATGGTCAAAGCCTTACAGGCGCTCGACAAGCCCACGAGAAAGGCGCTCTCCGGCACGCTGCGGCTGCTTCTTAAATCCGGGGCGCGTTCCGTCCTCGACGAGCTCGGCGCGTCGAAGCTCCGCAACAGTAAGCTCCTGGAGGCCGCCGCCGGGTATCTGGAGAGCCACAGCCGCGCCTGAAAAACAGCCTATGACACTACACGATTATCTTTTTACGCTTCTTTTATCGATGGCGCCGGTGAGCGAGCTGCGCGGGGCCATCCCGTTTGGTCTGGCGCACGATATTCCGGAAGCGCTTTTGTACCCGTCGTGCATTCTGGCAAATCTTCTTCCTGTGCCGTTCGTGATTTTGTTCCTGCGCAGAATTCTCTCGTGGATGCAGCGGCGCGGCGGGAGGCTCGAGAAGGCCGCCTCGTGGTTAGAGCGCCGGGGCCGGGCCAAATCCGCCCGCATCAAGCGTTCGGAGCTTCTGGGGCTCTACCTCTTCGTCGCCATTCCCCTGCCGGGCACGGGCGCTTGGACAGGTGCGCTCGTCGCGGCGCTTCTGGGGCGGCGTCTTTCGCACGCGATGCTCTCCATTGGAGCCGGCGTCATGACCGCGTGCTGCATCGTCGCGCTTTTGTGCAAGGGCATTATCCATATCGCGGGACTATAAAAACAGGGTGCGCCATAACGAGGCGTACCCTGTTTCGTTTTGTTTTCAGATATCCGTGACAAGGACCTCCGTGCCGTGCTCCTGCAAAACGCGGACGAGGTCTTCCGTTTTAAGCCACAGCGTGGCGGTGTTGTCGTTCGGGTGGACGCCGACGAGCGTTCCTTCAAACGCGCGGTCGATGAAGACCCTCACGCTTCTTGTCTCGTCGTTCAGAGCGCCCAGCGGCGTCACAGCGCCGGGAAACAGGCCCAGATACCGCGACAGTTCCTCGTCTGAGGCAAAGCTGAGCGGCCGCGTGCCCTGCCGGCGGCGAAACTCCTTGAGATCGACGCGCTTATCGCCCTTGACGGTGATGAGATAGTAATTGCGCTTTTTGTCGTCGCGCACGAAGAGATTTTTCGCGTCCGCCTCCGGGTGCGGAAGCTCAATATGCGAAAGCTCTTCCATGTTCCAGACAGCGCCGTGCTCGGTGATCTCGAACGAAACGCCGCGGGCGCGAAGATAATCGATCGTTTCCTGCTTGCCCATTGCCATATTACATGCCTCCTTCGAGCCTGCGCACCATCCGCACGTCGTTGCCGCAGAACTGATAGAGCGTATACGCCCCCAGAAGCCGCGAGGCGATCTGTGCGGAGTACCGCGCCTCCAGCTCCTTGTCCGGCAGATTCGTCGAGACGATCGTGGGCTTTCCGGAAAGAAGCCGTCCGTTGATGATCTGATACAGAGCCGAGACCGTAAACTGCGTCGTCATTTCCGTCCCCAGATCGTCGATGATCAGAAGGTCTGTTTCAAAATACTCGCTCGTCAGCGCCCCGTCTTCTTTGAGCCGGAACTTTTCGGTCTCAAAATCGGAAAAGAGTTTTCCCGCCGGAACATAGCACACAGCAAAGCCCCGGTCCGCCACCGCTCTTGCGATGCAGCCGGAGAGGAACGTCTTGCCGAGTCCCGTCGCGCCCATGAACAGAAGCGACGCGCTCGAAGGGCCAAACGATTTTGCATAGTTTACCGCGCTCTGATAGACTCTTTGCATCAAAGCCCGCGGGCTAACCTGCAGTTTGGGGTCGATGCGGTCAGGATAGACATCGAGCCGGAATTTTTCGAAGCTCTCCTTCGCCGGGCCCAGCTGCTGGGCGAGCTCCTTTTTCTGCTCTTGCCGGCAAAGCTCGCGCAGGCACTCGCACATCACCGCGCCCCGCCAGCCGCTGCCGCCACAGGTCTTGCAGACGGGTTCTCGCTCCAGGTCCTCGGGGTCGATGCTCTCGGACTCTAAAATCCAGTCGCGCTCCCGCTGTAAAGACAGGTTTTCCTGCTTGAGCTTTTCCATCGCCTGCGCGGGATTCTGGCTTTCGCGGAAGGCCGCGGCGTAGACCTTCGCGCTCGTTCTGCGAAGCTCCCGGTCAATCTGCGCAAGGCGCGGATACTGTTCATAAATGGCCGCAATGCGCCGGTCGCAGTCGAGTTCGTTCTGCTGCCGGGCCTGCTCGAGCCGCGTTTCGGCGCGGCGCTGCACCTCTTTGGAATACGCCATCGCTTATCCCTCCCCGTTTTCCAGCATCCGCCGGATGGCGGCGCGTTGAATGTCGCTGAGCTCGTCGTCGTGGCGCTGGGCATTGTAGCCGGGCTTCGGCTGCGGGCGCGCCTTGTTTTCGGGCGGTCGGTCGCCGGCCTCGATGGCCTCCAGCGTCGTAAGCCCCTTTTCGTGCCAGCTTTTTAAGATGGAGTTTACGTACGGCCACTTGAGTCCGCCCGTGTTCATGCACGTTTTTTCATAGGCCAGCTGAATTTCCCGCTCGCCGAAGCCCCACGAGAGCCACGCGGAAATAAGCTTTTCCTCGCCCGGCGTGAGCTTGCGGCCCTCGATGCCGAGAAGCTCCTGAATTTTTGAGACGTTCATCTGCATTTGCAGCTGGCTCTGCATATACACAGCCGCCTCTTCCATCGTGTCGATGCCGAGGTCTGCCCAGCGGTAGGCCTCCTTTTCGATCGCGCGGATGGACGGAAGCCGCGTCTGGCCCCGCGCTCTTCCGCGCTGGATGCAGTAGTTGATGAGGATCGAGATGACCTCCGGCGGAAGGCCGAGATAGCGGTAAACGGAGAGAAGAATTTTGATCTCCTCCGTGCTAAGAAGCCTTCCCAGCCGTCTCTGCGCTTCTCCGATCATGCTCGGAAATTCCGGGTTCGTGCGGTATTCGCGCGTGACGTCTGCTTCGGTGTAGCAGGGCGCTTCGGCGGGCAGCAGGTGCTTTGGCTCGTCCTGCCGGAAAAGGCCCAGCTGCCGAAGACTTGCCGCGGCCAGCTCGACACGCGCCTGCGTCATGCGGAGGTGTTCTGCTGCCTTTTGCGCATCCTCGCCGGACGCGAGGTACAGGTACAAAAGCGCCGCGTCCGCGTTCGCGCAGGCCAGAAGCCGCTTGAGGTCGGTATTGGAAATGGTAATGCCCGCGTCGTGCATGGTATGTTCCTCGTTCTATCCTGTGTCGAAATCCATCCGATCGCAGGGAGCGGAAGCCGCGTCCGCCCCAACAGATGGAATGCGTTTTTCTGTTTCTATTCTAACGCGAAGCCCATGTAGACAGGCTCAAAGTCCGCGTCGGGCTTGCCGAGCCATTTGAGCATCGACCACGTTTCGCCGGCTTCCTCCAGCGCCGTGAGCACCTCGTATCTGCCGGTACCAAGCTTTTCCGCCAGCGCCGAAAGGCCCTTATCGTCCGGCAGCAGCTCATAGACGAACGCCTGCGTGCCGTCTTTGCCCGCTTTGACTGCCGCGCAGCCCATGTTGTATCCCGCCATCAGGCAGTAAAATTTCCCGCCGGAGACCGCGTACTCGAGCTGCGCCTTGTCATAGCGCACGTGCGGAATGTCCCAGAGAAGCGTCTCGCGCAGACCCGCGTAGTCCTGCACGCCAATTTCATTTGCCTGTCCCTCCGCCTTCTCGCACGGCAAAAGCACCTTCTTTGCGCCCGTCTGCCGCAGAAAGCCGAGCTTCGCGTAAAACGCCGCCAGCTCCTCCGACGCCGGGCTCAAAAGCAGCGCCTCAAAATAGCGCTTGCGAAGCTCCTTTTCCGCGTAGGCAAACACCGCCTTGCAAAGTCCGCGGCCGCGTGCGGCCTTCTTCGTCGCCACGGCGTAGAGATACGCGGCCTTCAGCTGTTTTTCGTCCTTGACGACCGTCTGCGGCAGGGCGAAGAGCATGGACAAAATCTCGCCGTCTTCTTCCGCGCAGAAGCCGGTTGCGTTGGGATACAGCGTCTCAAAAAACAAATCGATGTCCTGCCGGGAGTCCTCGAAGGCCTCCTGCCAGAGCGCTTTCAGGGCAGGGATATCGTTTGGCGTCGTCTTTCTTGTCCGCATTTACGCTTCCTCCTGTAGTGTGGCGTTGCATTTTTCCAAAAGCAGCGTCGGCTGGTACGATTCCTTCGCCTTGCGAAGACCGGGCTCTCCCATGTCGTCTTCGCGGTTGAGGAATTTCACTTCCGGATATTTCTGCGCGATCATGCGCGAAAATTCGCGGTTGATCATGGCGTAGGCGCCGTTGATGGCCGAATACGCCTTTTCAAAGCACACATCGTAATATTCCGCGTTCATCCGGGCGCCCATCGAAAACGCGATGACCTCGCCGCCGTCCAGGAGCATCAGCCCGTCCATGTTCGTCTTTTCAAAGCAGTCGAAGGCTCTGGAAATCGCCGTCTTCTCCTGCTCGATCTGTTCGTTCCACTCGTGTACCTCGTACCACTTCTGCACCATGTCCCGGCAAAGGCCGATGTTCTCCATCGTCACGACGCGCGTTTCAAAGCCCGGATGGTCCTGCTCAAAGCGGTTGCAGTGGTTGCGCTTGGCCTGTAATTTCTTGCCGTGCAGCTGCGTGAGCTCTTCGACGGTGTAGATATAGTCAAACGAGTCGCGGTAGGCCGTAAAGGTGAATTTTCCGGGGAAAAGCTGCTCCAGAAGCGCCTTTTTATCGTCCGTCACGCCGCGCAGGCAGAATTTCTCTCCGCGCGTTTTCGCGTCCTGCATCAGTTCCTCCAGCGCCGCTTTGACATCGCCAGCGCCCGCGGGGAAAAGATACGTCGAAACGCCGTTCTGCGACAGCCGCTGGGTGGCAAAGCCGTTCAGCTTCGCGACCTCTCCGTAGTAGCACTCCCAGAAATACATGTTGTGAAAGGTATTGTCCGCGCCCGGAAGATTTGCGGGGTATAAAATGGCGTGGAGCCAGTCGTAGTCCTGCACGGACGGTTTGTGAAAGTTCAGCATAAAAACCTCATTTTCCGCGTCAGCCGACGCGATTGTTTCTCTTTATTAGTATACTACACCTGTCAATTGCTTTGGACAAGAACCTGACGGTATTTGTTGACAAAAACCGCAAAAACGGGTATGCTAACATAGAATAATTTGCGCGGCACTTTCATTCGGTGCGGCGCGGAGAAAGAAGGAACATCCCATGTGCGATACCTGTAAGAAAAAATTCTATATCACAACGCCCATCTATTATCCCTCGGCCAAGCTCCACATCGGCCACACCTACTGCACCGTCGCGACCGACGCAATGGCGCGTTACAAGCGCCTTCAGGGCTGCGACGTCATGTTCCTGACCGGCACCGACGAGCACGGCCAGAAGATCGAGGAAAAGGCGAAGGCCGCCGG
>CAKUJL010000053.1 GCA_934661715.1 uncultured Oscillospiraceae bacterium
CGGCTTTTTATTTTGTCTTTTCAGGAGGTTTTTTCGATGGAACTGACGACCAGAAGCGTGCGGAGGCTGTACTTCAGATTCCTGTCCGCCGCCTTTGGAAGCGCACTCATTTCCAGCATCTACGGCATGGTGGACATGGCGATGGTGGGCCAGTATCAGGGCCCCGACGGCGCGGCGGCACTGGCTGTGGTCGCCCCTGTGTGGAACATCATTTACTCTCTCGGCCTTCTCACGGGCATCGGAGGAAGCGTCCTGTTCAGCGCCCGGCGCGGAAACGGCAATTCTCGCGGCGCGGAGAACGAATACTTTACCGCCGCGGTCATCGGCTCTGCGATCCTGGCCGTGCTCAGCTGGGCGTGGATCTGGCTTTGTGAGCGGGACGTTCTGCTGTTTTTTGGCGCGGACGAGACGCTTCTTCCGCTGGCGCAGGCGTACCTGAGGCCGGTCAAGTGCGTGTTTCCCGTGTTTTTGCTGACGCAGCTTCTGACGGCATTTCTGCGCAATGACGGGCGGCCGGGTCTTGCGACGGCGGCTGTGCTGGCGGGCGGCATCTTTAACGTCTTCGGCGATTATTTCTGCGTATTTACGCTGGATCTCGGCGTTTTCGGCGCGGGCCTCGCGACGGCAATCGGCGCGTGCGTGTCGCTTCTCGTGATGGCCTCGCATTTTGTGAGCAAAAAATGCACGCTGCGGCTGGTTCGGGTGGCGGGGCTTTTCGGGAAGCTTCGCGCCATCGCCGTCACGGGCGTTTCCAGGGTGTACTCTTCCAACTGCCAACGCACCCGGACAGCGGGCCTTTTCGTGCTGCGCTGCGCCATTTTCCCTTGAAATACGTCAGTATTCCTGCGGAAAAATGGCTTGCTCAGCGCAAAAATTCCTCGCTGCCGGTCACATTGGGAGTTTTCAGATACACCCTATGCTGCTTTTGCAATGCGCCGCAGCTTGGCCTCACTTTGTGCAGATTAACCACTTGCGTTCCTCCATTTTTGTGCTAAACTATGGCTGCAAAGCAAAAATACGGCATAAACTATCATAGGAGGAAGCGCAGATGGCAGCCAATACCGACCCGCGGCTTCAAAACGCGATCATCTATTCGATCTATGTCAGAAATCATACCAACGAGGGCACGTTCCGCGCCATTATCCCGGATCTGGACCGTATCCGCGCTCTGGGAACGGACATCGTCTGGTTCCTGCCCATCCACCCCATCGGCGTCGAGGGCAAAAAGGGAAGCCTCGGCTGCCCGTATGCCAACCGCGATTACCGCACCGTGAACCCCGCCTACGGCACAATGGAAGATTTCAAGGAACTAGTGCGCGAGATTCACGCGCGGGGCATGAAGTGCATGATCGACGTTGTGTATAACCACACGTCCCCCGACTCGACGCTTTTCCGGGAGCATCCCGACTTTTTCTACCGCGGAAAAGACGGCAAGCCCGGCAACAAAATGGGCGACTGGGCCGACGTCATCGACCTCGACTATGAAAACAAAGCCCTCTGGGACTACCAGATCGAGAGCCTGAAATTCTGGGCGGGGATCGTCGACGGCTTCCGGTGCGATGTGGCGTCCTTCGTGCCGCTGGCGTTCTGGAAGGCGGCAAGAAAAGCGGTCGCTTCGGTCAATCCCGACTGCCTGTGGCTGGCCGAGACCGTGCACCAGAGCTTCGGCTGTCTGGCAAGGTACCGCGGCATCCATTCCGCGCTGGACTACGATATGTATGAGGCGTTCGACATGGAGTATGAATACGACATCCGCGAAGCCTTTGACAAGTATCTGCAAGGCAGAATCGCGCTCAGCCACTATCTCGACATGCTGAACTTTCAGGAGGCCATCTATCCCGCGAACTACAATAAGCTGCGTTTTCTGGAAAACCACGACCAAGTGCGCATCTGCTCGTATGTCAAGGACGAAAAGGCGCTTCAGAACTACACCGCGATGCTGTATTTCCTCAAGGGCACGACGCTACTCTACGCCGGGCAGGAATTTGAAAACGATCATCTGCCGAGCCTTTTTGATAAGGACCCGATCGACACGAAGACCGGCAAGGACCTGACGCCGCTTCTGAGAACTCTGGCCGGCGTCAAGCGCGAATTCGGCACGCAGGATTACTTCCGGAGCGAAGCGGACGATAAAAATGACATCGCCGTCATGCAGCGCTCCGGCGAGCGCGGCCACTTTGTGGGCGTGTTCAGTCTGAAGGCAAAATCTTCGGAGGTCTCCGTTCCCGCGCCGGACGGGGTCTATGAGAATCTGCTGGACGGCAGCGCCGTGAAAGTGGAAAACGGAACGCTGCGCTGCACCGGCGCTCCTGTCATCTTCCGTTCGCCGGAAATCGAGTAATTTCGCGTTCTGCATAAAAACTGTCAAAATCTTTTGTATATTTCCTCTAAAATCTTAACACAATACCCATTGTCACACCCAAAAAGTTGTGCTAGAATATGGCCGTCCGAACGAGTGGTGGAGTCTGTCATAGGATGCGTCCCGCGTCCTATTCGTTTGGAAGCCGGAAGCGATTCCGGCAGGTGCGTGCGCATCCGGGACAGAACCGACTCGGTTCTGTCCCTTTTTTCAGGCAGACTCTGCATGTGTTTTTCTGTTTGAAAAGGAGGCGAACGTCATGCCCGTTATTTTCTTCATCCTCGATGCAATGAAACATCTGCTGCGCATGAACCGCGCGGCCTGATTCGGAAGGAATTCAGACTATGAGAAAGACAAAAATTGTCGCGACCATCGGCCCCGCCAGCAGCGATCCGAAGGTCTTTGCCGCCATGTGCCGGGCGGGTGTGAATGTTGCCCGCCTGAACTTCTCGCACGGCACGCACGAAGAGCAGCTCGAAAAGATCCGCATGATCAAAACCGTGCGCGAAGAGCTCGATCTTCCCGTCGCCATCATGCTCGACACCAAGGGCCCCGAGTACCGCACGGGTACGTTCAAAACCGGAAAGATCCATCTCAACGACGGAGACCTCTTCACCTTCACCACGCGCGATGTCGAAGGCGACGAGACCATCGTCTCCGTGAGCTACAAGAACCTCGCAAAGGAAATGCAGCCCGGAGACACGATCCTTGTCAACAACGGTCTTGTGATCTTCCGCGTTCTGGCCGTCGAAGGGCAGGACATCCGCTGTCAGGCCGTCGTCGGCGGCGACCTTTCCGACCGCAAGAGCATGAGCTTTCCCAACAAGGTCCTCAAGCAGCCGTACTTAAGCGAGCAGGACAGAAAAGACCTGCTGCTCGGCATTGAAAACGGCGTCGATTTCGTCGCCGCGTCCTTCGTCTCGAGCAAGGACGATATTCTCGACCTCAAGGCGTTTTTATCCGCGCATGGCGGCCGCTCCATCGACGTCATCGCGAAGATCGAAAACCGCGCGGGCGTTGACAACGCCGAAGAAATCTGCGAGGCCTGCGAGGGCATCATGGTCGCCAGAGGCGATCTCGGCGTCGAGGTCCCGTTCACAGAGCTTCCCGCCATCCAGAAGCAGCTGATCAACATCTGCCGCACGAAGGGCCGCCGCGTCATCACAGCCACGGAAATGCTCGAGTCCATGATCCACAATCCCCGCCCCACACGCGCCGAAATTTCGGACGTTGCAAACGCGGTCTACGACGGCACGAGCGCCGTCATGCTCTCGGGCGAGACTGCCGCGGGCAAATACCCCGTGCAGGCCGTCGAGACCATGGCCGCCATCGCCGAGGAGACCGAGCAGCACATCCACTATGAGACCCGCTTCCGCAATTACCGCTTCCAGATCAAAAATCTGCTCGACGCCATCTCCCACGCCACGTGCGGCATGGCCATCGACATTGGGGCAAAGGCCATTGTCGTAAGCTCCCTGTCCGGAAGGACCGTTCGCATGGTCTCGCGCTTCCGCGTGCCGATGGATATCGTCGGCATGGCCACGAGCAAAGCCGTCTGGTACAAGCTCGCCCTTTCGTGGGGCGTGCAGCCGGTTCTGTGCGAGCACTTTGAATCGACGGACGTTCTGTTCTACCACGCGAGAAAGGCCGCCAAGCAGGCGCTTCATTTGCAGCCCGGCGACAACATCGTCCTCACCGGCGGCACCGTCAACGGCACCTCCGGCAACACAAATTTAATTCGCGTCGACACGATTCAATAACAACCATACAAAACGCGCACCGCGAGGACTTCTCGCGGTGCGCGTTTTTTCTTGGAATATTTACGCTTTCATAAGCTCGTTTGCGGTTTTCTTCATCGTTTCGATGACGGCGTCGGCTTCTTCCTTCGTCTTTCCGACGGCAGAGAGGTAGACCTTGATCTTGGGCTCGGTGCCGGAGGGACGGACGATGAGCTTGGCCTTGCCCTCCAAGCGGTACTCGAGCACCTGCGCCTTCGGAAGGCCCGTGTCGTCATTTTCGTAATCGACCGAGGACACGACCTTTCTTCCGGCCAGCGCCTGCGGCTTTTCGGCGCGAAGACGCTCCATGAGGTTCTTCATTGTCTGCATGCCCGAAACGCCCTCGAAGGTGAAGCTGCAAAGATCGTTTCGATAATAGCCGAACGTATCGTACAGGCTGTCGATGGCGTCGCCCAGATTCATGCCCTTCTGCGCGTAATACGCGGCGGCCTCCATAATCAGAAGCGAAGCGTTCACCGCGTCCTTGTCGCGCACGTGCGTGCCGGAGAGGTAGCCGTAGCTCTCTTCGAAGCCGAAGATGTAGCGTTCCGGATGGCCCTGCGCCTCGAGTTCACCGATCTGCTCGCCGATGAACTTGAAGCCTGTGAGCACGCGCCGGAGCTCCACGCCGTAGTGCTCAGCCACAGCGTCGACCATGTCGGTCGAGACGATCGTCGTGACGGCCACGGGGTCTTTCGGCATATGGCCGTTTGCAAGGCGGCTTTTGCAGATATAGTCCAGCAAAATCACGCCCATCTCGTTGCCGGAAATGAGGCGGTAGCCGCCCTTGTGGTCGGGAACGGCGGTGCCGCAGCGGTCGCAGTCCGGGTCGGTGCCAAGTAAAAGGTCGGGCTTGACTTTTTCGCACAGCTCCAGACCCTTCTGCATCGCCTGCCGGATCTCGGGGTTCGGATACGGGCAGGTCGGGAAATTGCCGTCGGGCTTTTCCTGCTCGGGAACGACCGTCATGTTCTGAACGCCCAGCTTTTTGGCCAGCATCCGGATACACTCGAGTCCCGCGCCGTTAAGAGGCGTATACACGAGCTTCAGGTTTTCAATGCCCTCACCGCCGCCGACTCTCTGCGCGTACACCGCGTCCACGAAGGCCTCCAGGCAGCTGTCCGGAATATCGATGATTTTGCCGGCGGCCTTCGCCTCTTCAAAGTCAACGTATTTGGGGCCCGTGAAATAGTCGAGCTGCTCGATTTTTGCGAGGACTGCGTCCGCGGTCTCGGGGCCGATCTGGCAGCCGTCCGCGCCGTAGACCTTGTAGCCGTTATACTGCGCGGGATTGTGGCTGGCCGTGACGTTGATGCCCGCGCCGCAGCCGAAGTACCGCACGGCAAAGCTCAAAGCCGGGGTCGGCTCGAGTCTCGGATACAGGTAGACCGTGATGCCGTTCGCCGCCAGAACACGCGCCGCCGTCTCGGAGAAGAGCACGTTGTTGATGCGGCTGTCGTAGGCGATGGCGACCTTCTGCGGCAACGTGGTGCCGGAAAGCCACTCGGCCAGTCCCTGTGTGGCTCTGGCCACGGTGTAGATGTTCATGCGGTTTGTGCCCGCGCCGAGCACGCCGCGAAGACCCGCCGTTCCGAAGGCAAGGTCACAGGCAAAGCTGTCGGTGATTTTCTCCGCGTCGCCCTCCATCGCGGAAAGCTCGGCTGCCAGAACCGCGTCCATCTGCGGCTGGCTGCGCCATTTTTCGTAACGCTCCATTGCAAGGCTCATAGAAAATGCCTCCTGTCCAGTTTTTTCATACCAATTATGGCACTGTCTTTTTCTGCCGTCAAGGCGAATTTCCGTCTATTTTTTATCAAATTTCTGCTTTTTTACATGAGTTCAAGGCCCTTGGCGAGAATCGTGATGAAATCCTGCACGTTGGTCACGATGGTCGTCGCGGCAAGGCTTCCGCGGTCTAAGAGCTTGTTGACCACAAACTCGTCGGCGTCCACGCTGTAAAGGTACACGGGCCGCACCGTGCCGTCCGGGAGCACGCGGAACGACGGGGTCATATTGCCCGCGGCGATGGTGTGGAGCATGGTCGCTAAACAGATGATCGTCGTGCACTTTTTGACCAGCTTCCGCATTTCGCCCTGCCCGGTGTACGCGTCGCCGATGACCTCGGGAAGGGGCCCATCGTCCCGGATGGAGCCGGTGAGGACAAAGGGAACGTGATTTTTGACGACGCTGTACATAATGCCGCCTTCGATCTTATGCTCCTCGATGAACCGCTCGATCGAGCCGCTGGCCCGCACCTTGTTGATCACGTCCAGATGGTTATAGTGCCCGTTCGGCTGGGACTTCTGCGTGTAGATATCCTGCCCGAGCGCGGTGCGAAGGAGCGCCCCCTCCAGATCGTGCGTCGCGAGTGCATTTCCGGCCAGCAGGCCGTGCGCGTAGCCGTTTTCGATGAGCTTCTGCATGGCGCGTCTTGCGTCATAGTCGAACGCGAACGCCGGGCCCATGACCCAGAGGATATTGCCGTGCTCTTTTTCATAGCGCAGAAGCTCCATCAGGTGATCATAATCCCGCGCGTAGGACGTTTCGCGGCTTCTTCCCTGCCGGAAAACGAACTGGTCGTCATGCGTCTCGTCCGGGTTTTCAAAGCCCTTCGTGTGAAGGAAAATGCCGTCCTGTCCCCGCTCTGTTCTGCCCAGAATGACGCGGTCGCCTTTTTGAAGGTTCCGGTTTTCCACGACGTCCAGCCGTCCGTCTTCGCGGTACACGACGCTTGCGTCCATGCGGCTCTCGGGCGCCAGATGCCAGGCACCTTCCAGCTTGAAATACTCCGGGTACATGGACGTGCTGTGAAAGCCCTCGGGCGCAACGCCGTCTTTGGGCGCGGAAGCCCACTTGGCGTCCGGCGCGTTTTTAAGACCCGGCGCGTCAAAATCGGGCGCGGTGTATTTGGGAAGCGAGAAAGCCATAGGCGGCTCCTTTCTTATTTCAATGTGGCGTACATGACGGCCTTGATGGCGTGCATCCGGTTTTCGGCCTCGTCAAAGACAACCGACTGCGGCCCCAGGAACACTTCGTCGGACACTTCCATCTCGGTGATGCCGAACTTGTCGGCGATCTGCTTGCCGATGGTGGTGTTCGTGTCGTGGAACGAGGGAAGGCAGTGCATGAAAATGGCATCTATCTTGGCAAGGGCCATCTTTTCGGCGTTCACCTGATAGTTTCGAAGCAGCCGGATGCGCTCTTCCCACACAGAGTCGGGCTCTCCCATCGAGACCCAGATGTCCGTATACAGAACGTCGGCGTCTTTTGCGCCCTCCGTGATATCCTCCGTGAGCGTCACGGAGCCGCCGCTTTGCGCCGCATATTCCTTCGCAAGCGCTACGAGCTCTTCCGCCGGGAACAGCTCCTTCGGGGCGCAGGCCGTGAAATGAAGGCCCATCTTCGCGCAGGCGATCATGAGGGAATTGCCCATGTTGTTCCGCGCGTCGCCGAAATAAGTAAACTTCAGGCCCTTGAGCGTGCCCTTCTTTTCTTCGATCGTGAGAAGATCGGCCAGCATCTGCGTCGGGTGGAACTCGTCCGTCAGACCGTTCCAGACCGGAACACCGGCGTTGGCGGCCAGCTCTTCGACGATCTTCTGGCTGAAGCCGCGGTACTCGATGCCGTCATACATCCGGCCCAGCACCTTCGCGGTGTCGGCGATGGACTCCTTCTTTCCCATCTGGCTGCTGCCGGGATCGAGATACGTCACGCCCATGCCGAGGTCGCGTCCGGCCACTTCGAACGCGCAGCGCGTGCGGGTCGAGGTCTTTTCAAACAGCAGAACGACGTTCTTGCCCTCTAAGTACCGGTGGGGCGTGCCGGTGCGCTTGAGATTTTTGAAATCGCGCGACAGATCGAGCAGATACCGGATCTCCGCTGGCGTGTAGTCGATGAGCTTCAAAAAATGTCTTCCTCTGATGTTGACGGGCATAAAAACCATCTCCTTTGAAAATGGAATTGCAAAAATAAGCAGACTTTCAACCAATGCGTAGGGGGCGATGCCCACATCGCCCCGTTGGGCAGCATCGCATTCGCCGGGGATTTCCATAAAATCGGTTTCGTTTGCCGGGCCGATGTGGGCATCGGCCCCTACGCGTTCTAACGGAGTTGATCCGTTTTTTCGCACAATAACGGTTTACAGATTTTCCCTGACAAGCGGCATACTCATACACCTCGGGCCGCCTCTTCCGCGCGAAAGCTCGGAGCTCGGCATTTCCAGCGT
>CAKUJL010000054.1 GCA_934661715.1 uncultured Oscillospiraceae bacterium
GCCCGCCGAAAGGCGGGCTTTTTTGCTGTTCCTTGAGATGCACAAAAGAGTTGCAATGCACCAAAGGATTTCTGGGTACCCATCAAAGGCTCCCCTTGCGGCAAGGGACGCTGGCGCCGAAGGCGTCTGAGGAGATTGAACGCCGGTCGCCGGACGCAGTCGGTAATTTGATAGTGCTTACCGCACAATCCCTCAGTCAGCTGTCGCTGCCCAGCCCCCTTTACACAAAGGGGCCTTTGGTGCCGTGGAACCCTTTGGTGCCGCGGAACCCTAGCGCGGGAAGATGTTTTCTGCGTGCTGCGGAATTACGCGTTTGCCGCTTTCTTTTCCGGCAGCTGGGCGATGACGATGGCGGCGAAAATGACGGCGCAGCCGAGAAGCTCCTTTGCGCTCAGCGCCTGGTGGAGCAGGACCCAGCCGAACAGGGCCGCGAAGACCGACTCCAGACTCAGAATCATACTGGCAAGCGTGGGCGGGACCTGCTGCTGGCCGAGAATTTGCAGCGTATACCCGACGCCGCCGGACATGACGCCCGCGTAGATGATCGGAAGCCAGGCCGTGGTGATCTCCGAAACGCTCGGCTTTTCGAAAATCAGCATGGGAAGAATCGAGACGAGCGAGGCTGTAAAGAACTGCGTGCACGACAGGCGCACACCGTCTAAGTCATGACAGGCCCGGTCGATGAACAGAATGTGGATGGCGAAGAAAAACGCGCACAGGAGCGTCAGCCAGTCGCCGACGTTCACATTTGAAAGTCCCTCGCCGCCGGCGCACAGAAAATAGAGCCCCGCCACGGCCAGAAACGCGCAGAGCCAGTTTTTGAGCTTCACGCGCAGCTTTACAAAAAGCCCCAGGAAGGGGACGAGGATGATATACATCGTCGTGATGAAGCCGGATTTTCCGACCGTCGTGTAGATGATGCCGTACTGCTGGATGAGGCTTGCCGTGCAGAGGATCACGCCGCAGACGATACCGCACAGAAGCTGCCGCCTGGAAGCCTTGCCGCGTGCGGGCCGGACGCTCACGCCCTTTTTGTCGCGCAGATAGATGACGGGCAGGAGCACGAGGCCAGAGAGAAAATAGCGCGTGGCCTGCATGGTAAACGGGCCCACATAGTTCATGCCCTCGCTCTGGGCCACGAACGACGAGCCCCAGATGATCGCGCACAGAAGCAGCATCACAGTGCCGCGGGTTTGCTGTTTCATGGGAACAACTCCTTCGAGTTTTTTTGCACATTTGCGGCATAATTATACAAATGGCGGCGCAAAAAAGCAAGACCGGCCGCGAAAAACCGTCAGGCAGTTGTGAAGCGGCGCAAAATGTGGTAGACTATTTGTACAAATTGTTTGACTGGAGGAACCTTGATGCACGATACGATTCGGTCGCGCGAAGAGCTTGCGCGGGAAGATACATGGGCAATGGAAGACTTATACAAAACCGACGCCGACTGGCTGCTTGACCTCGAGACGCTCAAGACGCTCGGCGCAAAGCTTCCGGGCTACGCGGGGGAAATCTCAAAGAGCGCACAGAAGCTTCTGGAGTATCAGAAGTTGGGCGAGGAAATTTCCGTCCTGCTCGACAGTCTGGCCAACTACGCGCAGCGAAAGAGCGACGAGGACACGAGAAACCCCGTCTATCAGGACCTCGTCGGCAAGCTCACGAAGGTCTGGGTGCAGCTGGGCACAGACACGGCCTTTGAGGTGCCGGAACTGCTTTCCATTTCGGAAGAGGACATGGCGCGGTTTTATGAAGAAGAGCCGGGCTTAACGCTTTACAAGCGGCACTTTGACTCCATCCGCCGCAAGCGGGCGCACATTTTATCCGAGAGCGAAGAAAAATTACTTGCGATGGCAGGCGAGATGGCGGGGACGCCGGAGGAGGTCTACTCGCTTTTCGCAGACGCCGACCTGACCTTCCGGCCGGCTTTGGACAAGGACGGAAAGGAGCACCCCATCACGCAGGGAAGCTACATCGCGGCGATGGAATCAAGCGATCGCGTCCTGCGCAAAAACGCCTTTGAGAGCCTGTACGCGGGCTTCGGCGCGTATAAAAATTCGGTCGCGGCGATGCTGGCAGGGCAGGTCAGGCAGCTCGAATTTTTCTCGAAGGCGCGAAAGTACGCCTCGCCTCTGGAAGCGTCTCTGGATGCAACCGAGGTCCCCGTGAGTGTCTATCACGAGCTGATCGCCGCCGTACACCGGAACTTTGACAAAATGCACCGCTACACGCGGCTTCGCAAGAAGCTTCTGGGGCTCGACGAGCTTCACATGTACGATCTTTATACGCCGCTCGTGGAAACGTCGGAAGAGCGCATTCCCTTCGCCGAGGCCAAGAAGACCGTCGCCGAAGCGCTCAGCGTCATGGGCGAGCGCTACGGGGAAATTTTGCAGGAGGGCTTTCAGAACCGCTGGATCGATGTCTACGAGAACGTGGGCAAGCGCTCGGGCGCGTATTCGGCGGGGGCCCGCGTGCATCCGTATGTGCTGCTCAACTACACCGGAACGCTGGACAGCCAGTTTACCCTCGCGCACGAAATGGGCCACGCGATCCACTCATATCTGTCCAACAAGACGCAGCCGGTCGTGTATTCGGACTACGTCATTTTCGTGGCCGAGGTGGCCTCCACCTGCAACGAAGCGCTCTTGATGCAGCATCTGCTGAAAAAAACGACGGACAAAAAAGAACGCGCGTATTTAATCAACCACTTCTTGGAGCAGTTCCGCACCACGCTCTACCGGCAGACGATGTTTGCTGAGTTCGAGCTCAAAATGGCCGAGCTTTCTTCCTCCGGCGTGACGCTGACGGCGGACGTTCTGTGCGAGGAATACCGCAAGCTCAACGAGGCGTACTACGGGCCCGATATCGTCCTCGACGAGGAAATCGCGCTCGAGTGGGCGAGAATTCCGCACTTCTACTACAATTATTACGTCTTCCAGTACGCGACCGGCTACGCCGCGGCCATTGCGCTCTCGGAGGGCATTCTCGCCGAGGGTGCTCCCGCGGTGGAGCGGTATCTCGGCTTCCTGTCCGGCGGATGCAGCAAGAGCCCAATTGAGCTTTTGAAGGGTGCGGGCGTTGATATGACGACGGCGGAACCGGTCGAGAAGGCGCTTTCCTTGTTCGGGACGCTGCTGGACGAAATGGAGGCGCTGACGGCGTAAATGGAAGAGCTTTTTCTGCCGGTGCTGCACAGCTTTGAGAATAACAACGTCTTTACCGGAAGCTACGGCCCGCTTCGCTTCAAGGTGACGCCGGCCATCACGATGAAAAATCCGAAGGAGGTCGACATGGAGGCCAGCTCCATGACCGTCGAGCTCTGGCACGGACCGTATTGCTACGAAAAAAGCGAGATGGAGACGCAGGAAACCTTTCCTCTGAGCGAGGAAGGGCGCGAGAATATGCGCAGATTCTTATTGGAACATGTGTAAGGACTTTGCCCGGAAGGCTTTTTTCCGGGCAATTTCTTTTTGACGGGTTGTCCTTGAGGGAAGAACATGATAGAATGGAGAAAACGAGACAAGGAGAACGATGTGCTATGGAACGGACGAGCCTTACCTATCAGACCTATGTGGAGATTTTGAACCGGGAGCTGGTGTGCGCGATGGGCTGCACGGAGCCGATCGCCATTGCCTACTGCGCCGCTGCGGCGAGACGGGCGCTGGGGGAGCTTCCAACGCGCATCGAGGTCGCGGCCAGCGGCAACATTATCAAAAACGTCAAGAGCGTCATCGTCCCCAATACCGGCTCGCTTCGCGGCATTGCGGCGGCTGCGGCGATTGGCGCACTGGCAGGAGACGCCGAGGCGGGACTTCAGGTGCTCTCGCACGTGACGCCGGACGAGATCGCGGCGCTTCCGGCGTATATCGAAAAAACGGAATTTGACATTTCCGCGGCGGAAACCGAGTATCTTCTCGATATCGAGGTCACGGTTCGCGCTAACGGCCATTTTGCGCTCGTGCGGGCTGTGCGGGAGCACACGAATATCGTGCTCATCGAGACCGACAAAGGCGTTCTTTTTTCCAAGGACCCCGACGAAGAAGACGCGCCGCTTGCCGACGCCCCGGACTATTCGCTTTTGAACGTCGCGGACATCTGCGACTTTGCAGACACCTGCGATTTAAGCGATGTACAGGCGCTGCTTGACCGCCAGCTTTCGTGTAACTGCGCCATCGCGGAGGAGGGGCTTCGCGGCGAATACGGCGCTTCGATCGGCAAGGTCCTGCTCACGGCCTACGGAGACGATGTGCGGACACGTGCGCGGGCTTACGCGGCGGCGGCCTCGGACGCGCGGATGAACGGGTGCGATCTTCCGGTGGTCATCAACTCCGGCTCGGGCAATCAGGGCATCACGGCCTCGCTTCCGGTGTGGGTCTATGCAAAAGAACTGGATGTTCCGGACGAGAAGCTCTACCGGGCGCTTCTGGTCTCGAACCTCGTGACGCTGCACGAAAAGACCGGCATCGGAAGGCTTTCGGCCTACTGCGGCGCGGTCAGCGCGGGAGCGGGCGCTGGCGCGGGCATCACGTATCTTTTTGGCGGCGGCTACCGCGAAATTTCACACACGATCGTAAACGCACTGGCCGTCACGTCCGGTATCGTCTGCGACGGGGCAAAATCCTCCTGCGCGGCGAAAATTTCGATGGCCGTCGAGGCGGGCATCCTCGGCTTTGAAATGTACCGCCGCGACCGGCAGTTCTATGGCGGCGACGGTCTGGTTGCGAAGGGCGTGGAAAACTCCATCGCGAATTTCAGCCGGCTCGGCCGCGTCGGAATGCGCGAAACGGACAAGGAAATCATCAAAATGATGACAGAATAGACATCATATCAATGCGCCGGGGCAGGCTGCTCCGGCGCTTTTTCTGTGCGGCAGCGATTCCAGAAAGTTGCGAAAATTGTAACTTTTGTATCCAAATGTATCCGAAAGTTCACAAAAGCTTCAGGAAAGCGCGGCACGGCGGGAGTATGCTTAAAAGTAGTATTTTAGGAGCGTGTTTGTCTGCGGCGGTTTTTCGCGGACGAGCGCACAAAGGAGCAAAGACAATGGCCACGGAAGAATTGAAGGAAGCAGTCAAAAAGCCGAAGCGGAAGAAGCGGAAGCTCAAAAAGCGCTGGATCGTATTGGCGGTCGTGGTGGTCGCCGCGGCGGCGGGCTTTTTCCTGCGCAAAAAGGGGAGCGGGGCGCAGACGGTCCTCGCCTCCGACACGCAGGTTTTGAGCTATCAGGATCTGGAATCCAGCGTCAGCGCCACGGGAATCGTCGAAAGCAGCGACACGACGAAGGTCTACTCGACGCTTGCCTATCAGGTAAAGCGCGTGCTCGTGGAGGTCGGCGACGTGGTGCAGGAGGGCGATCTTCTGGCCGAGCTCGACGGCGAATCCATCGAAGACCAGCTGGCCACGCAGAAGGCTTCTCTGGAAACAGCCTCGGGAAGCGCGGGAGCGCAGGTGCAGAGCGCGTATGACGCGTATGATAACTACAAGCAGGGTCTCGACGCGGGGCTGAACGCCAGCCTGATTGGCGCGGAGTCGCAGGTCGACACGGCGTATGACGCGTATGTCCGCGCAAAAAACGCATATGACCGGTACAAGGAAAACGTGGAGCTCGGCGAAAATACGCAGGTCCTCTCCGTCGAAGCCCAGCGCAACAACGCGGCCTCCGCGCTCGATCAGGCCGAAAACGCAGAATCTACCGCCAGAAAATCGGTCAGAACGCTGAACGATTCCATCGATGAGATCGAAACGCGGTTAGAAGAGATCGACGAAGCGCTCAAGACGCCGGATACGTTAGAGCCCGGTCAGCTTGAGCAGCTCACGACGGAAAAGACGCAGATGGAGACGCAGAAAACGCAACTGGAAGCGAATCTGGAGACCGCGAAGGACGGCCTTCGGCAGGCGCAGACGGCAGTCGATACCGCGCAGTCGGCCTATGATATCGCGCAGGCGACCTACAACGCGGCGCTTCGCGGGGAAGACCAGGCGCTCGACGATTATGCCGACGCCGTGGACAGCGCGTGGAAGGCGTATCAGACGGCGCTGACGAGTCTGGACTCGACAAAAAAGGGAACGGAGGATCAGCTCGAGTCGTTTTCCGACACGCTGGCCGCAGCCAACGCGGGGGCCAACATGTCCGTCTCCGAAGAGGCTATCCGGCAGCTCAACAAAACCCTCGACGACACGAAGATCACCGCGCCGGTCTCCGGCACCGTCACGGCCGTCTACGCGACCGTCGGCGGCTCGGGCTCAGGGCTTCTGTTCGTCATTGAAGATACGGACAATCTCGTCGTGTCCACGAGCGTCAAGGGCTACGACCTCGGCAGCGTGAAGACGGGCATGACGGTCGAAATCAAGTCCGACGCGACAGGCGATGCCGTCATCCCCGGCACGCTCACGACCATTGCCCCCACGGCGAAAAAGAACCAGATGGGAGACACCGAAAGCTCGTCCGACCCGTCGTTTGAAGCAGAAGTCACGGTCGAAAGCGCCTCCTCCGGCCTTCGCATCGGCATGGAGGCAAGGCTCAGCTACATCATCGACAAAGCAGACCACGTGCTGGCTGTTCCCTATGAGGCGGTCTACACGGACGAGAGCGGAAAAAGCGCCATCCTGGTTCTGCGGCCGCAGGAAAAAGACGGCTATCTCGTAGAGTCCCTGCCCGTCACAACGGGACTGGACGACGATCTGGACATCGCGGTCTCGGGCGCAGGTGTGGAAGAAGGACTGCGCGTCATTACGGACGCGAAGGCGTATCTTTCCTATGTCGGAAAGACCGTCACGCTTGCGCAGGCCACGGGCTTTGAAGACATGATGGCGCAGATGGAGGCCTATCAATGAGCACACGGCAGCTGATTCGGATGCGCGGGATCGTCAAGCGCTTTTACATCGGCCAGCCGAATGAGCTGGAGATTTTGCACGGCATTGATCTCGACGTGCAGGAGGGGGAGTTTGTCTCCATCGTCGGCGCGTCGGGCTCGGGCAAATCCACGCTCATGAACATGATCGGCGTGCTCGACCGGCCCACGGAAGGGACCTACTGGCTCGACGGCACAGACGTGCAGGACGCGGAGGACGACGAGCTGTCGCAGATCCGCAACCGCAAGATCGGCTTCGTCTTTCAGAACTTCAACCTCATTTCGCGCACGAACGCGCTCAGGAACGTCGAGCTTCCGATGATGTACGCAGGGCTTCCGCAGAAGGTGCGCACAAAGCGGGCAGAAGAGCTTCTGGAGCTTGTCGGCATGGAAGACCGCATGGACCACCAGCCGAACGAGCTCTCCGGCGGCCAGAAGCAGCGCGTCGCGATCGCCCGTGCGATGGCAAACGACCCGGCGATCATTCTGGCCGACGAGCCGACGGGCGCTTTAGATAGCAAAACGGGCCGCATGGTCATGGACTTATTCCACAAGCTCAACCGCGAACAGGGAAAGACGATCGTTCTGATCACGCACAATCAGGAGCTGGCCGCGGAGACGGGACGCGTTCTTACCATGCGCGACGGCATTTTGTATACAAACGGCGAAAGGGGCGCGAGAGAAGATGGGACTTGGTGAATCCTGCCGCCTCGCGCTCGAGGGGCTGAAGGCGAACAAAATGCGGGCGATTCTGACCATGCTCGGCATTATCATCGGCATCGCCGCCGTCATCGGCATTCTGACCGTGGGAGACGGCCTGTCCGGCTACATCAACGGCACGATGAGCGATCTCGGCGCGTCGTCGATCATTGTAACGCTTCAGGAAAAGGACCGCGAGGCCGTCTCGAGTGACGACATGATGTCCATGATGGTCATGAAGCAGCCGGAAGCATCCGACCTTCTCTCGCCGGAGATGATCGAAGCGATGCAGGCGCAGTTCGGCGCACGGCTTGCCGCCACGAGTCTTTCGGAATCTGCCGGAAGCGGCAAGGCCAAAGACGGAAGATTATACGCGAACGTCACGGCCATGGGCGTCAATGAGGGCTTTTTCACGGTCAACGATGTGAAATTATCCTCCGGCCGGTTTTTGCAGCAGAAGGACGACGACGGACGGCGCATGGTCTGCGTGGCAAGCGACCGTTTGGTCAATAACCTCTTTGACGGCGATCAGGAAAAGGCGCTCGGACAGGAGGTTCTCGTGCAGCTGGCAAACGGCAGCTATACCTTCCGCGTTGTCGGCATTTACAAATACGAGCAGTCGGCACTCTATTTTT
>CAKUJL010000055.1 GCA_934661715.1 uncultured Oscillospiraceae bacterium
CTTTTGCTCTGCAAAAGTCCTTGTGAGGGGGCTGCCTCGGTGCGAGGCGAGTCTCGCTGCACCACAGCTCCTCCCAGCGAAGAGAAATTTCCAGAGGAAATTTGCTCTTCGCCGGTTCAAGACTGGAACCTTGCTGCTCGGCACCGAAATTGTGCGAAAACGCTCCAAACCGGAACTTCCTAAAACAGAAAACGAGAGTGCTCAGATACTCGTGAGCACTCCCGACTTCTACTGCACTGCAAACCTAGACCCCCAAGGATTTCAAAAGGGCCGCGGCCCTTTTGTTGAGCTGCGCTGCAGCGCAGCAAGCCCCCGCAATTTCTTCTTGGCGGCTCGACACCACTCTTCTTTGCGCAGCTAAGAAGAATGGGGTCGAGAAAAGGACAGACTGGTGGCCTCCACCAGAAAAAAAGGGCTCTACTTCCCAAAGTAGCCTTCCATCTCTGCCATCCTTTCAGACTGCTTCACATGGAACGGGCAGCGGCTGTCGCAGTGGCCGCATTGGGCGCAGTCCTGCGCGGTTTTTTCGAGCGTGAGATAGTGCTCTCTGGCGAGGCTGTCGCCGAGTCTGGCGAGGTCGTAGTACTTGTTCATGAGCGCGATATCGAGCCCCATCGGACAGGGGTGACAGTGTTTGCAGTAGACGCACTTTCCGAGCGTGCTTTTGGGCGCGAAGGTCGAAACAGCGGCGTAGTCGCGTTCTTCCTCGCTTGTTTCGAAGAAGGACAGAACCTCGCGCAGCTCCTTCTCGCTTCCGTAGCCGGGAAGGACGGTGATCACGCCGGGCTTATCGAGCGCGTAGGCGATGCACTGCGCCTTTGTCAGGGCCGTTCCGAACGGGGACTGCGCCGCGTCCAGCAGCTGTCCGCCGCAAAACGGCTTCATGACCGAAATGCCGACGCCCTCCGCCTGACAGCGACGGTAAAGATCGAAGCGCTCGGCGTTTTCTCCGAAGCCAAAATCGCCCTTTCCGTAGTCGTAGACGGGGTTGATGCTGAACATCATCATGTCGATGAGCCCCATATCCAAAACCCGGTTGGCAAGCAGCGGCGTGTGGGTAGAAAGCCCCAAATGGCGCACGACGCCCTGCTCTTTAAGGCCCAGAAGGTAGGATAAAACGCCGTTTTCCTCATAGGCCTTGAGGTCTGCTTCCTCGTCCAGACAGTGGATGAAGCCGAAGTCGATATAGTCCGTCTGAAGATTTTTGAGCTGCCAGTCGACCGACCGTTTGATCTCGTCCAGCTCCGTCGTCCAGCCGTATTCGCCCGTGGTGTAGTCGGCGCCGAAGTGCACCTGCAAGAAAACGTCCTTGCGGATATCTGCCAGCGCCTTGCCGTAGGCCGGGAAGATCGCCGCGTGGCCGCCCGCCATATCGAAATAGTTGACGCCGAGCTCGAAAGCCGTGCGGACGGTCCTAATGATATCCGCCTCCTTCTGTGCGCCGACGACGGACGAGCCCATGCCGAGCACGCCGATTTTTTCGCCGCCGTGGGGTAATATCCTATATTCCATGCGTGTTCCTCCTGATCGTATTTCCTATACTGTAGACCCGTGAAACCGGCCTGTCAATGCGGGAAGGAAAAATTCAGGAAATTTTCAGAAATGCAGCAGCGCCCGAGCGCCGGTGCGGAGCGCTTCCAGCGCGTTTTGCGCGTCCTGCATGGAGTCTGCCTTTGCGCTGAGGTAGCATTTGAGCTTCGGCTCGGTGCCGGAGGGACGGACGATGAGCTTTGCGCCGCTGTCTAACCGGAATTCGAGAACGTCCGATCTGGGAAGACCGGTATCGTCCAGAAGGTAATCCGTTTTCCCGGTGACGCGTTGGCCGGAAACCGTTTCTGGCGGCGCGGCGCGAAGATCGTCCATGCGTTTGGACATCTCCTCCATCGCGTGGCCGCCGGTGAAAGCGAAGCTCTCCTGAGCGTTTGCGAAAAAGCCGAATTCGCGGTAGAGCGCCTGCATCGCTTCGTGCAGCGTCCTGCCGTGTTTTTTGTGGAAAGCCGCCGCTTCGCAGACCAGAAGCAGGGCATTGACGCCGTCCTTGTCGCGCACGTGGCTGCCGGAGAGGTAGCCGCAGCTCTCTTCAAAGCCGAAGACGAACCGGTCAGGGCTTCCTTCGCGCTCGAGTAGGCCAATCTGTTCGCCGATGAACTTGAAGCCCGTGAGCGTGCGCCGCAGCTTCGCGCCGTATTTTTTGCAGACGGCCGCGGCCATATCCGTCGAGACGATCGTTGTGACGACGACGGGCTGTTCCGGCAGCGTGCCGGTTTCCTGCCGCGTCTTGAGAACGTAGTCCAGCAGCAGCACGCCGACCTCGTTTCCGGTCAGAAGCCGGTAAGCGCCGGTTTCGTCCGGGGCCGCAACGCCGCAGCGGTCACAGTCCGGGTCGGTGCCGGCGAGAAGATCGGGGTGCAGCCGCTTACAATACGACAGCCCCAGCGCCATCGCCTCCGGAATTTCGGGGTTCGGGTACGGGCAGGTCGGGAACGTCCCGTCGGGCCGGGACTGCTCTTCGACCAGCGCGTAGTTCCGCACGCCGAGTTTCGCAAAAAGCTGTTCTGCCAGCTCCCGGCCGGAGCCATTGAGCGGCGTGTAGACGAGCTTAAGATCGGAGAGGTCTTCGCGCGTGGTGCGAAGCGACAAAACGGCGCGCAAAAACGAATCCAGCACGGAATCGGAGATCCATTGGATTTTTCCGGCTTTCAGAAGGGAGGAAAAATCGCCTGTCTGAATTGCGTCAAAATACGAGCGGTTTTTCAGATTCTCCGCGATCTTCGCCACACCCTCCGGCGTCAGCTGGCAGCCGCCCGGGCCGTAGACCTTGAAGCCGTTATACTGCGCGGGATTGTGGCTGGCCGTGATGCACACGCCGACGGCGCAGGAAAGCTGCCGCACGGCAAAGCTCAAGGTCGGGACGGGCTCGAGCCGCGGGTAGAGATACGTCTCAATTCCGTTCGCGGCAAAGACGCACGCGGTTTCCTCCGCAAAAAGGCGGCTTCCGATGCGGCTGTCATAGCCGACGGCGGCGCGTTTAGGAAGGGGAGCAGCGTTCACGAAATCCGCTACAGCCTGCGCCGCCCGGCGCACGACGGGGACATTCATCCGGTTTGTGCCCGCGCCGAGCACGCCGCGAAGGCCGCCCGTTCCAAATTGCAGCTCGCAGCCGAACGCGTCTTCGATCGTTTCCGGATGCAGCGCCATCGCGGAGAGCTCCCGCTTCAGCTCCTCGTCCAAATCCCGCTGCGCCAGCCACTCGGTATAGCGCTCTGCGCTGACACCGCCCCTTTGCAGCGCCTCGCAGATGGGAAGAAGTTCGGAAAACTGCGAGAGGTTCCAATCGCCCACGCCTTTTTTGGAAGCGTCGCCGACACAGGCAACGAGAAAGCCGCCCGCGTGACCGGCCTGCGCACCCGCGACCGCGTCTTCCACGACGAGGCAGTTTTTTGGCGAAAGACCCAGCAGTTCCGCGGCCTTCAGAAAGACCTCGGGGTCTGGCTTGGCGCGGGTGATCCGGCTTCCGTCGCACACCGCGTCAAAAAACGAGCCGAGCCCCAGCCGCTCTAAAATATACGGCGCGTTGCGGCTGGAGGAAGCGACGGCAAGCATCAACCCCCGGCATCGCAGCGTGTCGAGCGTCTGCTTGACGCCGGGATTCAGGGATGCGGGCGTGAGATCTTGCAGAAGCTCGCGGTAGCGTTCGTTTTTCCGCGCGGCCAGCTGCTCCTTTTCTTCCTGCGTCCAGACCTTATCGCTTTTTTCGAGAACGATATCGAGACTCGCCATACGCGAAATGCCGAGCAGCCGCTCGTTCACCGACCGGTCAAACGGCACGCCGATGGACGCGGCCAGCTCCTGCCACGCTTTGAAATGGAACTCGTCCGTCGAGCACAGAACGCCGTCGAGATCGAATAAAATGCCCTGTAACGACATAAAACCATCCTTTCCAGAAAAATCGGCCGATGCAAGCGCACCGGCCGGTTTTTTGATTGTTTAGAAGATAAGAGAACCGGAGGTGATGCACAGCCCCGACTTGCGGTCGAAGAGCATGATCTGATCGCCCGTGACGGAGAGCGGAACCTCCGTGCCGATGGTAAACAGCGAGCTTCCGAACACGACGCCGGTCAGCAGGAAGCCGCCCACGCGAACCTTGATCGTCGACTCCATGCCGGTGGGCATCGCGCCGTAAATTTCGCCGCGCAGGTTTCCTTCGTCCGCGATGTCAATGAACTCCGGCCGGATGCCGAGCACGAAGTCCTCGTTCGTGATCTCGGGGAGCTCCGCAAGGGAGTCATCCTCCTCGTCGACCTTCGCGATGTGATAGCGGAAGACCTCGTCCTTGTTGCCCTTTTCGACATAGCCCTTCTGCGAGGCCTTTTCCTTGAGGTCCGCGGCCTTTTTGGCAGCCGCTTCGTCGCGGCCTGCAAACCACTTCGAAAGCTCGAGCGGCTTGGAAGGGGTGAATTTTGCCTTCAGACCGCCGAGAACGGTCAGATCGATCGAGCCGTCTGCGCTCTGTGCGCCCTTGGCCTCGACAAAGTTGATCGAGGGATTGCCGACGAAGTCCGCGACAAAGAGGTTTGCCGGGTGATGATAGACCTCCAGCGGCGCTTCATACTGCTGCAAAACGCCGTTGTTGATGAGGCAGATCTGCGTGGCAAGCGTCATGGCCTCCATCTGGTCGTGCGTGACGTAGACGAAGGTCGAGCCGGTCTCGACGTGAAGGCGCTGCAATTCGTAGCGCATTTCAAGCCGGAGCTTGGCGTCGAGGTTGGAGAGCGGCTCGTCCATGAACAGAACCGTGGGCTCGGGGGCAAGCGTTCTTGCGATCGCGACACGCTGCTGCTGGCCGCCGGAGAGCTCTGCCGGGTACCGGTCCATGAACATGCCGATCTTGACGATGCGGCTGACGCGGCGAACAGAGAGGTCAATCTCTTCCTTCGTGAGCTTGCGCACCTGCTTGACGAGGCTTCCGTCCTTGCAGAAGCGGAAGTCCTCGTCCAGCGTGCAGCCGGCGTCCTGCGCGGCCTTCTTCGCCGATTCGACCTTCGCGGTCAGGGCGGAAATTTCGGAAACGCAGTCCTTTCCGGACTCGAGGTGATAGGCAAAGAGCTTTTTCGCCGTGTACTGCGAGAGGGTAAACGCGTCGATGAGCTTCAGAACGGCCTTCTTTTCCTCCAGCTTTCCGTCCTTGTCGCGGCACTCATCGAGCACAGCGGTGACCTCGGACGGCGTTTTCAGAATTTCCGCCAGACGCGCGGCGTTTTTGGCCTCGAAGTCGATCTTCGGCAGCTCTTCCTTTACATTCGACAGGCCGAAGGAAATGTTCTGATAGACCGTCATGTTGGGCCAGAGCGCGTAGTTCTGGAACAGGAAGCCGACCTTTCTTTTGTTGGCCGGGACGTTGATGCCGAGATCGGAGTCGAAGACGACCTTGTCTCCAATCGTGATGCGGCCGGACGTCGGGGTCTCGAGACCCGCGATCATGCGAAGCGTCGTCGTCTTGCCGCAGCCGGAGGGGCCGAGCAGCGTGACGAAGGCGTTATTTTCAATGGTAAGATTCAGGTCCTCCACAGCGTAGAACTTCGCCCAGCGCTTGGTGACATGTTCAAGTTTGATTTCAGGCATGTGCTTAACCTCCTATTCCCTTGTCAAGGCTTGCACCCGTGACCTTGTTCACGAGCGTGTTGCAGATGAGGATCGTGATGATCAGAATCAGGTTGATGCCGCTGGAGAACGCGTAGAGGCCCATCTCGTCGAAGTAGTCGAGCGTGGTCGAGAGGATGAAGCCCTGCACGCACAGCAGCATGAAAAGAGACAGCTCGCGCAGGCACGTCATGAACGGCAGCAGGAAGCCCGAAATGATCGAGGACTTCTGAATGGGGATGATGATGCGCGTCATGCGCTTGACCCACGGGATATCCTGAATGATGGCGGCCTCTTCAATTTCGCCGGAGAGCTGGAGCATGGAGTTGAGCGAGCTCCTGCTGGCAAACGGGATATATTTGACCGTGCCGACGATGATAAGAAGCGTGTACGTGTTAAAGAGGTTCAGCTTTTCCGTCGAGAACAGGATGAAGAACGCGACGCCCACGGCGATCGACGGCATGAGGTAGGGAAGGAACGCAACGGAGTTTACGTAGTTTGCCCAGCGGCTGCGGCGGTTTTTGGAGACGGCGTAGCCGATCATCGTGCCGATGGTGCCGGCAAGCAGCGCACAGGCGACGGAGACGAGGATCGTTCCCTTGAACGCTCTCCAGATCGTTTCGTTATACAAGATGCCCTTCTGGCCGTACATGCCGTTTTCGGTGACGTTTTCGCTCGTGAGCCACCACTTGGTCGTGAGGTTCGAGGTATCGCCGGTGTAGAGGAACGAATAGTCGCCGGGGTTCGGCAGGAACGTCTCAAAGGCGAAGGAGATGATGGGGAAGATGCTCGTAAAGAACGTGAGGATGACGAGGATGATGGCGATGATGTACTTGCCGTACCTGCCGAGCGTGATCTTGGAAATCTGGCCGGACTTGCCGGTGACGGTGGTGTAGTTCTTGCGGCTCTTCAGAGACAGCTGGTTAAGAAGCATGATCGCCACGCCGAAGACCATCATGATGATGGCAAGAATGCTCGCCTCGCCGGTGTACTTGGAGTTCATCGAAACGTACTTGGTAGAAAGGGTGCTGAGGCCTAAATAATGCGGCACCGGGTAAGAGCCCATGGCGCTTCCGAAGACGAGCAGGATCGTCGACAGGATCGCGGGCTTGACCATGGGAAGGGTGATCCGGAACATGGTCTTCCACTTGGGCGTGTCGAGAATGGTCGCGGCTTCTTCCAGGTTCGCGTCCATGTTGCGGAAGATGCCGCCAATTAAGATGTAAGCAAACGGCGCGTAGTGAAGGCCGAGGACCATCAGGCTCGGGAACAGGCCCTTGCACCACCACATCGGCATGTTGACGCCAAACAGGGCTGCCAGCAAGCCGTTGGACGTGCCGGTAACGGCGTTGGAATTGAACAGGTTCTGCCACACGACGGCCAGCGTCCACTGCGGCATGATGTACGGGAAAATGAAAATGGAGCTCAGGTATTTTCTCCACGCGAGGTCGGTTCTCGTGATCAGAAACGCGAACAGGCCGCCGTATAAAATGGAGACGATGCACGTGCCGACGGCAAGAAGGACAGTGTTGCCAAGCGGCGTCCACAGGTTCGTCTTTGCCATGCGGCTGGTGAAAAGGTCAATGTAGTTGACCGTGGTGTAGCCGGATGCCTGTCCGGTCAGGTGCGCGTCGATGGTACCGGCGTGGATTTTGAAGGTGTCCTGCACGATGGCCACGATCGGCGCGACGGTGGTAAAGGTCAGAACGATGCCCAGCAGCAGCAAAATGACGTTGTGGGGCTTGGAAAAGAAGGTTTTGACCTTGTTGAGGGCAATGGTTCCTTTGCCGGCGCGGAGGGTTGAGGATTGGTTCATGGCGTACTCCTCCTTCTTTCACGGAATTTCAGGGAAGCGGATGGATTGCAGCAGTGTTCCCACCTGTAGGGGCGGACGACCCTGTCCGCCCTTCGGCAGTACGGATTCGCCGCAGATTATCGCGTTTCGGACGTGTTTTTGCCGGGCGGCTCGATCGTCCGCCCCTACGGGGGTGGTCAATTATCAGCGGAAGAAAAGCGCAGAATTACGGTTTTCAGGCGCGGATGTGCGGTTTTTGGAAAGCGCCCTTGGATGCGCGATCCAAGGGCGCTTGGGCGTTTTGCGTTTGTTCCGGGACGGTAAATCAGCCCGCGGAATACTTGGTCAGCATTTCGATCCAGCTGCCGACGGTGAAGGCAACGTCTGCGCAGTATTCCGGATCTTCCAGAACCAGCTTGCCGTTGGTGGTCCACCATTCGTAGCCGCGGTCGTTCTTGGCTGCGAACTCAACGGTCGTGCCGTCCTCGGCCATGCCGCCGATGGAGTGATGGAAGTTGGCCTCGGTTTCCTCGGCAACCGTCGGGTTGGAGGAGTAGCCGCCCATGTCCTTGCCCCATGCGGAGAAGCCGTCAGCGGTGCAGGTCATGTAAGCGATGAACGCGCATGCGGTCCAGGGCAGCGGGGAGTTGTCGGTGACAAAGAGGTAGTGGCAGTAGCCGTAGCCGCCGATACCCTGATAGCCGTCTTCATAAGCGGCGACCTTGATGTTGTTGAC
>CAKUJL010000056.1 GCA_934661715.1 uncultured Oscillospiraceae bacterium
CAAGGCACTTTTGCTCTGCAAAAGTCCTTGTGAGGGGGCTGCGTTGGTGGGAGGAGACTCCCGTGCACCACAGCAGGCCCCAGCGAAGAGAAATTTCCAGAGGAAATTTGCTCTTCGCCGGTTCAAGACTCGACATTTGCTGCTCGGCACCCAGATTGTGCAAAAACGCTTCAAACCAGCACTTCCTCAAATAGAAAACGAGAGTGCTCACGATACTCATGAGCACTCTCGACTTATACTGCACTGCAAACCTAGACCCCCTAGGATTTCAAAAGGGCCGCGGCCCTTTTGTTGAGCTGCGCCGCAGCGCAGCTACTCTCCACGCAACTTCTTCTTGGCGGCTCGACACCACTCTTCTTTGCGCAGCTAAGAAGAATGGGGTCGAGAAAAGGACAGACTGGTGGCCTCCACCAGAAAAAACTGGCCCCTGGGCTACGCGCAGGAAGCCGCCCTAAAAACCCTCAGTCCGTTTTCGACTGCTCCTCAGGATCCGGAAACCAAGTAAACATCCGTGGATTATTCTCCACCTCACTGGGGTCCAGCCCCTTTGCCTCGCACCAGCGGAAAAACGCCTTGTTGAGGAACGAATTGAGGTTCTGCATCGCGCTGTAGAGGTTGATCTCGTCGCTTCCCACGAACAAAATCGTGTTGATGCCGCCGCGGGTCATGAGGCTTCTCTGGCCGCGGATGTCGGCGTAGCGGTATTCCTTTTTGCCGCCGCGCAGCGTTTTATACAAAAATCCGTCTTCTCCATAGTAAATTGCGACGGAAAAGAACGTAAAGAGCAGGAACGCGCCCATCAGCATCGCGCCGATACAGCAGATGGTAAGCAGGGGGTCTCCTTCCTCCGGCATCCAGAATAAAAGCGCCATCAGCGGGAATACCAGAAGCAGGACGCCAAAAACGGCGCTCTTGCGCGGGGGCCGGACGACATTTTTGCTTTTCTCCAGCTCGTGCTTCGGAAAGAGCTTTTGCAGCAGCTTGTCGATCAGAAAGCAGATGAGGAACACGACGCCGCAGAAGAGCGCCAGAAAGACGTATTTCATCCGTCCTCCTCCACGTCGGCGGACAGCACCGCGTCCACCGGGATATCATAGTCGTCGGTATCGAGGTGCGCGAACATCTGGAAGCCGTAGCACAGCGCAAGCGTCGGGTGCGTCGGGTGCGCGGCGAGGAATTTGTCATAGAAGCCGCCGCCGTAGCCGCAGCGGTGTCCCTCGGGGTCAAAGGCAAGGCCCGGCATCAGAACCAGCGCGGTCTCATCGTCCGCCTCGGGCTCGTCCGCGATGGGCTCGGGAATGTTATAGGCGCCGGGCGCGACGGCGCTCAAGTCGTCCAGCCACAAAAACTTCATCGTATCGCCGTACACCTTCGGCACGGCCACGCGCTTGCCGTCCTTCTGCGCCTGCAAAAGCATCGGCACGGTGCGCACCTCCTGATTGTAGGGAAGATACCCGTAAATGCTTTTCGCCTGCTTGTAGAGCGGGTGTGCGCGGAAGAGCTCGCCGAGCTTTTCGCTGCATGCGTCGATCTGTGCGTTGGTCATGGCACGTTTTTTCGCGCGGATCTGGGCGCGGAGTTCTTTCTTATCCATGGGACGCCTCCTGTTTTTTGTACTTGGAAAACGGTTTTCTCTGTCTATTTTAGTACAGAAGGCGCTTTTCGTCAATGCGGGAAACGGTTATAATACGTCCCTGGCGAAAGCGTTACGCCGGCCTGCGCGGCCAGCGCGGAGACGGTGCAGAACGCATAGCCGCGCTCTCGCATTGTGTCGATAAAGGACAGCGCAGCCGAGACGGACGCGCCGGAAAGATCGTGCATCAGAACGATATCGCCCGCGTCTGTGTGGGAAAGCAGATACGAAAGCGCCTTTCCGCGCTGCGCCTTGTCCCAGTCGTGCGGGTCGACCGACCAGAAGATGACGGAAAGCCCGAGCTCCTTCGCCGCGTCCAGAAGTGCGGGAGAATACAGCCCGCCCGGCGGCCGGAAGAGTACCGGCGTTATCCCGGACGCTTCGGTGACGGCGAGGCGGTTTTCCAGAAGATCGTCGAGCGCTTCGTCTTTTGTCATGTGCTGCATATAATCGTGCCGGTTCGAGTGCAGGCCCAGCTCGTGGCCGCTTTCTGCCATGCGCTGCACAAGCTGCGGATACTGCGCCGCGCGGTAACCGCAGAGAAAAAACGTCGCCTTCACGCCGCGAACGGACAGCCCGTCGAGCAGCGCCTCGGTAATTTCGCCCGAAGGCCCGTCGTCAAAGGTCAACGCAATGCAGCCCTTCAGCTCCTTTGTATTGCCCGCCGCCGCGTCCGGCACGCTGAAAACCAGCAGCGCCAGCGCCATCCAAACCGCCAGAAGCTTTTTCAAGACAGCCGCGACCCCTTTCCACTGAAAATCGATAGTAGTATGCGCAAAACGGCGGCGAGTATTTGACGCGGCGGGAAAAATAGAGTATGATATGTTTAACAATTCTGCCACGGAGAACGGGGCGTGTGCGAGGAAACTATGCTGGAAAAATTACGACTTGTCGAAGAACGGTACATGGAAATGGCCGAGCGGGCCGGTCAGCCGGACTTTTTCGCGGACCCGAAGGCGGCTTCCAAGCTTCTGCGCGAACAGAAGAAGCTGGAGCCGGTCGTGACTGCGTACCGGGCCTACTGCAAAACGAAAAAAGAGGCGGACGACCTGCGCGAAATGCTGGACGCGGGCGGTCTGGAGCCTGAAATGAAGGAGCTTTGTCAGGAAGAGTACACAGACTGCAAGAAAAAGCTCGAAGGCCTCGAGCAGGAGCTGAAAATTTTGCTTCTGCCGCGCGACCCGAACGACGATAAGAGCGTCATCGTGGAAATCCGCGGCGGCGTCGGCGGCGAGGAGAGTGCACTTTTTGCCCACAGCCTGTACCGGATGTATACGATGTACGCGCAGAGTAAGGGCTGGAAGGTGACGCTTCTTAACTACAACGAGACAGAGCTCGGCGGTGTGAAGGAAGCGGATTTTGAAATTGACGGCGACGGCGCGTACTCGCGGCTGAAATTCGAGTCCGGCGTCCACCGCGTGCAGCGCGTGCCGGAGACCGAGTCCGGCGGCAGAGTCCACACCTCGACGGCCACGGTCGCGGTGCTCCCTGAAATGGAGGAGGCCGAGGTCGACATCCGGCCCGAGGATATCGAGATGCAGGTCTTCCGTTCGTCGGGAGCCGGCGGCCAGCACATCAACAAAACGTCCTCCGCCGTGCGCCTGATCCACAAGCCCTCCGGCATCGTCGTTTCGTGTCAGGAGGAGCGCTCACAGGTGCAGAACCGCGAAAAATGCATGCAGATGCTCGCGTCCAAGCTCTATGAGATCGAGCAGGAGCGCATCAACTCCGCCGTGACGTCAGAGCGCCGCAGCCAGGTCGGCACCGGCATGCGCAACGAGCGCATCCGCACCTACAATTTCCCGCAGGGAAGGGTCACCGACCACCGCATCGGCCTGACGCTCTATAAGATCGATTCCATCATGGACGGCAATCTGGATGAACTCATCGACGCCCTCGTCACCGCCGATCAGGCCCAGAAGCTACAAAACAGCGACGATTCCTGATCGGCCGGAAACCGGGTACAATCCTTTGTAGGGGCGGACGACTCTGTCCGCCCTTGGGTAGTTACGAATTCGCCGCAGTTTTTCGCGTTTCGGATTTGCAATTTGCCGGGCGGACAGAGGCGTCTGCCCCTACGAGACTTACATCATTCACAAAGCACTTTGAAGAGATAAGAAGGAATTCACGTGAACACCATTTATTTCAGTGCCCTGACGCCGGAGAATGTGGCGGCGGCGGCGGAGATCATTACGCGCGGGGGGCTGCTCGGCATTCCGACCGAGACGGTCTATGGCCTCGGCGCGAACGCGCTGGACGAAGAGGCGGTGCTGCACATCTTCGAGGCCAAGGGACGGCCGCAGGATAACCCCCTGATCATCCACGTGCCGGACAGCTCGTGGCTGGCACGCTACTGCGAAAACGTGCCCGAAAGCGCCTACCGGCTGGCGGAAAAATTCTGGCCGGGCCCTTTGACGATGATTCTGCCGCGCAAAAAAATCGTGCCGCTGCGCACGACAGGCGGACTCGAGACCGTGGGCGTGCGCTGCCCCGACCATCCGGTGACGCTTGCCATCATCCAAAAAGCCGACGTTCCCATCGCCGCGCCCTCCGGAAACACGTCCGGAAGACCCAGCCCCACCTGCGCAGACGACATGCGCGAGGACATGGACGGCAAAATTGACGCGATCTTTGACGGCGGGCCCTGCCGCGTGGGCGTGGAGTCGACGATCATCGACCTAACGTGCGTGCCGCCGCGCCTGCTTCGTCCGGGCGGACTGCCGCTGGAGGCTTTGCAGGAGGTTTTGGGTGAGGTGGCCGTTGACAAGGCGGTCGTGAGCCTTCTTAAAGACGGCGAAAAGCCCAAGGCCCCCGGCATGAAATACCGCCACTACGCGCCCAAAGCGCCCGTCACCGTCTTCACCGGCGACCCCGAAAAAAGTGCACAGTATATGAAAGCGCACCTGCCGGACGGCGCAGGCGTCATCTGCTTCTCGGAATTTACCGGCCTGTTCCCGGGAAAAACCATCCACGATCTCGGCCCCGCGGCAGACAAGGAGGAGCAGGCGCGGCGTGTGTTTGACGCGCTGCGCGAATTTGACCACGAGGCCGTCACGGAAATTTACGCCCAGTGCCCCGACACGGCGGGACTCGGCCTTGCCATCGGAAACCGGCTCAAAAAAGCGGCGGGCTTCCACGTCGTCGAGGTCACGGAATGATCACCATCGGCATCACCGGCCCCACCGGCTGCGGCAAAACGACGTTTTTGCGCGAGATCGCGGCAAGAGGCGGCGAGATCGTCGACTGTGACGCGCTGTACTACGAGCTTTTGAGAACCGACCCGGCGCTCAAAAACGCGCTGACGGCTGCCTTCGGAGATATTTTTCTGCCCGACGGAACGCTCGACCGGAAATCGCTTGCCGCGCAGGTGTTTTCCGACAAAGCGTCTCTCGACAAGCTCAACGGGATCGTCTTTTTCTGCGTCGGAAACGCCGTCGCGGAGAAAAAGCGGCAGGCCGAGGCGGCAAAAACGCCCATCTTCGCCATCGACGCCATCAACCTCATCGAGTCCGGCATGGGCGCGGCCTGCGAGGAAACTGTCGCGGTTCTGGCCCCGAGGGAGCTTCGACTTTCTCGCATCATGGCGCGAGACGATCTGACCGAAGCTGCCGCGAGAGCGAGGATCGACGCGCAGAAGCCGGACGATTTTTACCGCGCGAACTGCCGCCATATTCTCGTAAACGACAAAGACCTCGAAGCGTTTCGGGAAAGCTCCCGTGCGCTTCTTAGAAACATCACAAAGGAGGAACTCCCATGACCAAAGAACAAAGAGACGCGCTTCTCTACCAGCCGAAAAACGGCTATGACCGCCTGTCGGAAGCGGAAGAGCGCGAAATGAACGCCTACGCGGAAGACTACAAGTCCTTCCTCGACCGCTCCAAAACCGAGCGCGAGTGCGTCTTTACCGCGATCGCCGAGGCCGAAAAGCGCGGCTTTGCCGAATATAAGCCCGGTATGGCCATCAAGCCCGGCGACAAGCTCTACTGGAACAACCGCGGCAAGGCCATCATGCTGGCCGTCATCGGCGAAGAGGATCTGTCTCACGGCGCCAACATCGGCGCCGCGCACACCGACGCGCCCAGACTCGACATCAAGCCCAACCCCCTCTACGAAGACACCGAGCTTGCCTATCTCAAGACGCACCACTACGGCGGCATCCGCAAGTACCAGTGGGTGACAGTCCCGCTGGAGCTGCACGGCAAGGTCGTCCGCCGCGACGGCTCGGAGGTCTACGTGACCATCGGAAATAGCCCGTCTGACCCGCAGCTCGTCATCACAGACCTTCTTCCCCATCTTGGAAGAGAGCAGGGCAAAAAGCCCCTCAATGAGGCCATTCCGTCCGAAAGCCTGAACATTTTAATGGGCAGCCGCCCCGAAGCGGACGACGACGGCAAAGACCGCGTAAAGCTCTCCGTTCTGCGCATTCTGAACGAAAAATACGGCATCGTCGAGGAAGACTTCATTTCCGCGGAGCTAGAAGCCGTCCCCGCCGCGAACGCCAGAGACATCGGTCTGGACCGCAGCATGATCGGCGCTTACGGCCACGACGACAGAGTCTGCGCCTATGCAGAGCTCGCCGCGATCTTTGACGCGAAGGCCCCGAAGAAGACCGCCGTGTGCATCTTCGCCGACAAGGAAGAGATCGGCTCCGAGGGCGTGTCCGGCATGCAGGGCGAGGCGTTCGAGTATTTTATGGAGTGCCTGTGCAAGGCGCAGGGCGTCGACCTTCGCACGTGTTTGGCGCACTCCTTCTGCCTGTCTGCCGATGTCTGTGCGGCCTTTGATCCGGGCTTCCCCGAGGTCTTCGAGCGCAAAAACAGCGCGTATCTCAACTACGGCGTCGGCCTTTGCAAATACACCGGAGCCGGCGGCAAATCCGGCGCGTCGGACGCTTCGAGCGAGGTCGTCGGCAAGATCCGCAAGCTCCTGAACGACGAAGCGGTCGCCTGGCAGATGTGCGAGCTCGGCAAAACCGACGCAGGCGGCGGCGGAACGGTCGCAAAATACATGGCCAAGCGGAACATCGACACGCTCGACGCGGGCGTTCCCGTTCTTTCGATGCACGCGCCGTTTGAGGTCGTGGCAAAATACGACTGCTACATGACCTACCGCGCGGTCAAGGCCATTTTTGAGAAAAACTGAGATTCCGGGTTCTAAACACATCGCCTCCATCATAGAGTATGATGGAGGCGATTTTCTTGGTTTGTTTGAAGCACCCTGCCTATCTCACGAGCTGTGTGCAGGAGCAGTATCTGAAAATTCTGCGGCGGACCGCGCCGTTTGTCTATATCAAAACGCTCACAAGGACCGCAGGCGGGCGGCCTGTTGTGGCCATTCAGCTCGGCTGCGGCTGCACAAAGGTGCTCGTGACCGGCACGCACCACGCGAACGAGTCGATCACGGGGACACTTCTGTGGGAGCTGCTGCTTGCCTACTGCGAAGCCGTCCGCGCCGGCGGCACGTTCGGCGGAAGAAACGCGCAGGCGCTGTTTCGCAATTCGATGCTCTACTGTGTGCCGCTGGTCAATCCCGATGGGGCAGACCTCGTCGCGGGAGAAATTCCGGAGGCCGCGCCCGAGTACATACAGGCGGCTGAAATTGCCGCGCAGTTTCCGGATATTCCGTTTCCGTCCGGCTGGAAGGCGAATCTTCGCGGCGTTGACTTGAACCTCAACTACCCGGCCTCGTGGGAACAGGCGAAGACGATCAAGGCCGCGCTCGGCTTTGACCGGCCCGCACCCAGAGACTATCCGGGCCATAAGCCGCTCGATCAGCGCGAAACGGCGGCGCTTGCCGCTTATACCGCCTGCATCCGGCCAGACGTGTTTCTGGCCTATCACACGCAGGGAAGCGTCATTTACCCCGGAGGGCCCGGCATCGATCCGCCGGGTGCGGAGGCACTGGCGCAGGCTTTTTCGGAAGCGTCCGGCTACGCGGTCGAGCAGGTCCCGCCGGAATCGAGCAACGCGGGCTTCAAGGACTGGTTCCTCTTGCGCTTTCACCGTCCGGGCTTCACCATCGAAGCCGGCCTCGGCGAAAACCCGCTGCCCCTCGAGCAATTACCCCGGCTGATCGAAGAAAACGACCCCCTTCTGGCTGCCGCGCTTTCGGTATAGACAACTTGGCACAAAAAACGAACTTTGCCGGGACGTACTGCGTCAAAAGATTCCACCGCACCAAAGGCCCCTTTGTGTAAAGGGGGCTGTCAGCGAAGCTGACTGAGGGATTGTGCGGTAGGCACTTCCGAAACGCTGACTGCGTCCGGCGACCAGCGTTCAATCCCCTCAGACGCCTTCGGCGCCAGCTCCCCTTGCCGCAAGGGGAGCCTTTGCTGGGTGCGGCAGAATCCTTTGGCGCTGCAAAATTCTTTGGTGCGGCGGGAAGGAAAAACAACAAGACTGCAAAAAGCGCCCGGCCGGAGGCCGGGCGCTTGGGGGTAGTTCGTGTTTTCCTGATTACTGGACGATGAAGTTGACGGACTCGTCGCCCTGCTTGTCTTCGCCGTAGACGTAGTCCTTGCCGGGCATGACCG
>CAKUJL010000057.1 GCA_934661715.1 uncultured Oscillospiraceae bacterium
CCCGTTGGTCAAAAGGTTAAGACACCGCCCTTTCACGGCGGTAATATGGGTTCGATTCCCGTACGGGTCACCAAAATCGGCAGTCTTCGCAAGAAGGCTGCCGATTTTACATATTACTTCTTCACTATTCACTATTCACTAAAAACCGGGGCCGATTTTGGAAAGTAATAAGTAAGAGTGAAAAGTGAAAAAGTTGATGTGCCGCTGACGCGGCAATTGAAAAAGGAGCCTGACATGACGCAAAGCGTTCTTCTTACGAAATCAAAAGCCTTCGCCCTTCATATCATCCGTTTCTGCAATGATATGAAAAAAGAGCGGCGCGAATCCGTTCTGACCAACCAGCTCCTGCGCTCCGGCACCAGCATCGGAGCCAATATCCGCGAGGCCTTCTATGCGCACGGCCGTGCTGACTTTATCGCAAAGCTTCAGATTGCCCTGAAGGAATGCTCGGAAAGCGAGTATTGGCTGGAGCTGCTTCTGGAAAGCGGCTATAGCCAGAATACAGAGATCCTGCACCAATGCACGGAGCTGAAGCGAATTCTGATTGCCTCTGTCAACACTGCGAAAAAAGCAGACCGCTAATCCGACCCCACATCGACGCCGCAAAACAAAGAGCCGGGAAGCATGCTTCCCGGCTCTTCTCATCTTGAAATTACTCCTCGTCCTCATCCGCCGGAGCCAGCAGGGCCCGGATGGACAGCGAGATGCGCTTGTGCTCCTGATCGATGTCGATGATCTTCGCGTCGACTTCCTGACCTTCCGCCAGAACGTCCTCGGGCTTGCCGATGCGGCGGTCCGCGATCTGGGAGATGTGGATCAGGCCGTCCACGCCCGGAATGATCTCAGCGAATGCACCGAAGGTCATGAGCTTGACGATCTTGACGGTAGCAACGTCGCCAACCTGGAACTGGTTGTTGAACAGCGTCCAGGGGTTCGTGGCGTCGGTCTTGTAGCCGAGGGAGATCTTTCTCTTCTCGGGATCGAGCGCGATGACATAAACGTCGATCTCGTCGCCGACCTTGACGACCTCTGCCGGATTCTTGATGCGGTTCCAGCTCAGCTCGGACACATGCACCATGCCGTCCACGCCGCCGATGTCGACGAACGCGCCGTAGCTGGTCAGGGACTTGACCGTGCCGTGATACTGCTTGCCGACCTCGATCTCGCTCCAGATCTTCTCCTGCGCGGCCTTGCGCTGCTCAGCGGCGACAGAGCGGATGGAGCCGACCACACGGCGGCGGGCACGGTTGACCTCGGTAATGCGAAGCTGCACGGTCTTCTTCAGAAGCTCGCCCAGATCGCCGCCCTTGGCAACGCCGGACTGGGAAGCCGGAACGAACACGCGGATGCCCTTGACATTGACGACCAGACCGCCCTTGTTTTCCTCGGTCACGACGCCCTCGAGCACTTCCTTGCTCTCAACAGCCGCTTCAATCTCTTCCCAGGCCTTACCGGCCTCGAGACGCTTTCTGGAAAGACGGACAACGCCTTCGCCGTCGTTGACATGCACGACGACAGCCTCGATCTGATCGCCGACCTTGACGGCGTCTCCAGCCTTGACGTTGGGGTCGCTGGAGAAATCGTCCAGCGGGATGTACGCGGTGTGCTTCGTGCCCAGATCGAGCTCGATCTCGGTAGAGCCGATGGCCATAACCGTGCCGGTTACCTTATCTCCATTATTCAAAGTTTTGAGGGACTGCTCGAGAAGCTCGGCAAAACTCTCCTCCATTGCAGTTTCAACTTTCAGTTCTTCGCTCATTTTGTTGTTTACCTCCTTAATTATCCACGACGGCGTCGATGCGCCTGCCGTAATCCCCACAGTATTTGCGCCGGAAAAAAGGCTCATCTCCAGATCATCTGCCTGATCGATCAGGGAAACCTTTTTACAGTACTGTCCGCAGATCATTGCAAGCCGCCCTGTGTTGGAGCTTCTCACGTCACCGACAACGACCATCGCATCACACGTTTGAGAAAGAATCGCTGCTTCTTCCTGCCGCATTTCCGTAGCTCTGCATATTGTATCAAATATTTCGCAATTTGTACACACTTTTTTTGCGATTCTCGCGCAACTTTCCCATAATTTCTGCGAGCTCGTCGTCTGGCTGACCATGCTCAGCGGAAAATCCTTCCGTTTGGGCGCTTCGTCCAGCCAATTTTGCAGCTCCTCCGGGCTCGTAACGATCACAGGGCTGTCACAGAAGCTTGCGATCGCCTCCACCTCCGGGTGCGTGGGAGAGCCGAAAATGATCACGCGCCGGCCCTTCTGCGTCTCGCCTTTTACGATCGTGTGTATTTTCTTCACGAACGGACACGTCGCGTCCATCGTCCTGACCCCGAGCGCCGTCAGCGTTTCCTGCACCTGCTTTGGAATGCCATGCGCCCGGATGATGACGATCTCGTCCGGCTCTGCCTCTTCCGGAGAAGCAATCTCCCGCACGCCCATGCGCTCGAAGCTTTCGACCACGTGCCGGTTGTGGATGATGGGCCCCAGCGTCGCGGTCTTGTTCCCCGCCCGGACGCTCTTTTGCACCATCTCCACCGCGCGGTCAACGCCGAAGCAGAAGCCCGCTGTCTTCGCCAATATGATCTGCATAGCTGTCTCCGCCCAGTCTGTAAATTTTCCGCAGAAGCTCGTCCGCCTCCTGCTGATACGCCTCGTGCGTCCACTTTTCACGCGGCGCGATCTTATACGGTTCGCCGAAAATCACGTTCACCGGGCACCACGGCGTCTTGTTGCGCGTGATAAACACCGGCACCACCGGCGCGTCCGCCTCTACCGCCATCCGGATAGAGCCCGTCTTGGCCCGCACGTGCTTGTCCTTGTTGCAGCGCGTGCCCTCGACGAAGACCATCATCTGCTCGTCATTTTGAAGCGCCTGCACGCCCTCGTGATACGCCGTGCCGGAATGGGCCCCGCGGTCGACGAAAATAATGCGGAACTTCTCCATCACCCAGCCGACGACTGGCCAGCTTCTCAATTCCTTTTTTGCGATAATTCTGCACATTTTGGGGCTGTTCAGCGCCAGCAGCAGCCAGATCGCGTCCGCGCAGCCCGAGTGGTTCGCGCAGAGAACAGCTCTTCCCGCCGGAACGAAATTTCTTCCCATCACATGAAACACCGGATGCCAGAAAAACAGCCCGATCCGGCAGATCCACCAGCACACACGGTACCAGAACGTCATCATCCGAGCTTCCTCCTGACGATCGTGAGGATCTGGTCGATCGACTGCTCGATCGTGTTGCCCGACGTGTCGAGCCTCACCGCGTCCGGCGCGGCCTTGAGAGGCGCAATGGCCCGCTCGGTGTCCTGCTTGTCCCGGGCAATCATGTCCTGTAAAACCTTCTCGAAGCTGACCTTCTCGCCCTTTTCGCTCAATTCTGCAAAGCGGCGCCGGGCCCGCTCCTCCGCCGAAGCCGTGAGGAAGATCTTGACCTGCGCGTTCGGCAGCACCACGGTTCCGATATCCCGTCCGTCCATGACGACATTGTGCTTCCGCGCAAATTTCCGCTGCATGTCAAGAAGAAAATCGCGCACGCACTTCTGCGCCGAAACGCCTGAGGCATACTTCGACATCTCGGGCGTGCGAATCTCGCCCGTCACGTCCTTGCCATTCAAAATCATGTGCTGTACGCCGTCGTCCTCGTGCCGGATCTCAATATTCACATCGTCAAGGCACCGCCGGATGCCGTCCGCGTCCTTCGGCCCGATGCCCATCAGCCACATATGATAGCCCACGGTCCGGTAAATTGCGCCCGTGTCCACATACAAAAACCCGAGCTCCTTTGCCACGCGCTTTGCTATCGTGCTCTTACCCGCGCCCGCAGGCCCGTCAATGGCGACCGAAACAAACTTCCCCATCTCTATTCTACCTCCGCCGCGGACGACCCGGAAAGTCTCCCTGTCGCCCACGCAATCTGCAAATTAAATCCGCCCGTGTAGGCGTCCACATCGAGAACCTCGCCCGCGAAATACAGCCCGCGCACGAGCTTCGACTCCATCGTCTTCGGGCTGACCTCCGAGACCTTCACGCCGCCCGAGGTCACGATCGCCTGCTCCACGGGAGCGCACGACGCAATGTCGATCACGAACCGCTTCATCGTCTCCAGAAGCGCCCGCCGCTCACCCTTTTTGAGCTCGTTGACCTTCTGCTGCGGGTCCAACCCCGCCATCCGGATGACGGGCGTGATCATCGAATGCGGCAGAAGCTTTGTCATCGCGTTTGCCAGGTCCTTATTCTGAAATTCCGCGAAATCGCGCAGAAGCCTTGCGTCGAGCGTCTTTTCGTCCAGCGCGGGCTTCAAGTCAATTGCGGCCCGGTATCCGTCCTTTCCCCGCGCCATATGGCAGCTGGCCGACAAAATCACCGGCCCCGACAGCCCGAAATGCGTAAAAAGCAGCTCTCCGAAGTCCTGAAACACGCACTTTCCCTTCGCGTCCAGGAGCTTAACCTCCACGTTTTTGAGCGCCAGCCCCTGCATGGAAGCGCACACGTGTCCCTTCTCCACCAGCGGCACCAGCGACCCGCGCGGCTCTATGATCGTGTGCCCGAGCGCTGCGGCCATTTTGTAGCCGTCCCCGGTCGAGCCCGTCGCCGGATACGAGCATCCGCCCGTCGCCAGAATCACCCTGTCCGCGGGATAAAACCCCTGCTCCGTCCGAACGCCCGATACCGCGCCGTCCGCCGCCTCAATGGAAACCGCCCGCTCCCAGACGATCCGCACGCCCGTTTCCTTCAAAAACCGCCGCAGCGCGTCAATGACGCTCCCCGCCTGATCGCTCACCGGAAACACGCGGTTTCCCCGCTCGGTCTTTAGAAGACAGCCGTGCGCCTCAAAAAACGCCATCGCGTCCTGCGGCGAAAAGCCCGCCAACGCCCCATACAAAAACCGCGGATTGACCGGCACGTTTTTAAGAACCTCGTCAGACGCGCAGTTGTTCGTCACATTGCAGCGGCCCTTTCCGGTGATAAAAAGCTTTTTGCCGAGCTTTCCGTTCGGCTCAAGAAGCGTCACGCGGCAGCCCTTTGACGCGGCCGTTCCCGCCGCCATCATGCCCGCTGCACCGCCTCCGATGACGACGACGTTATTCGACCCGCTCATAGACGTCATACTCGTCCCAGAGGCTTTCAAGATCTTCAAACGTCTTGGCCATCTGCGTCTGCTGCTCCTGCGCCAGACTCACGACCAGCGCGTTTACAACGCTCATCGGCGCGACCAGAGAGTCAACGACCGAGACCATGTCGCTCTTCGCGACCAAAACGTGGTTTGCGACCTTACCGGCCGGCGCGTCCGGCTTGTCGGTGATGGCGATGCACGTCGCGCCCGTGTCGTGGGCATACTGCATGACCTTGACCGTCCGGCTCGAGTACCGCGGCAGACTGAAGCCGATGACCACATCGCCCGGCCCCACGCGCAGCAGCTGCTCAAACATCTCGCTCGTCGACGTTGAGCCCACAAGCCGCACATTTTCAAACATATTGCGCAGGTAGAAGTTCAAAAACGCCGCCAGCGACGCCGATGACCGCACGCCCACGATATAGATCGTCTTCGCCTTCAGAATCGCCTGCACGCTCGCGTCCATTTCGGACCTGCTCAGCGCCTCGCTTGTCATGCGAATCGAGTCAATGTCCCCCTGCAAAACCGTGGACACCACGTCCTGATTGCCGAGCCGGTCGTTTGTGACCTCGATGCGCTGCACGCTCGTGAGCTTGTTGCGGACAAGCTCCTGCAAAGTCTTCTGCATACTCGGATATCCGTCAAAGCCGAGCTCCACCGCGAACCGAACCACCGTCGATTCCGAGACCTCGACCATCTTGCCAAGCCTGCTTGCCGTCATGAACGCGGCCTTGTCATACGACTCGAGAATATAGTTTGCGATGCGCTTCTGTCCCTTGGAAAATGACGGAAGATTACTTCTGATCTGCATCAAAATATCATTCATGCTATCGCTCCATTCTATTGCATAAGCTGCCTGCGGTGCAGCAAAAAACCTTGTATCATCATACAAGGTTTTTTGAAATTTTGCAAGTATGATTGTCCGAAGATGCAATTTTTCTTTATGAAAGTTTTGCGATTTCCTCTTCTGTGAGGTACCGCCACTGTCCCGGCTTCAATTCCCCGAGGCCAAGCGGCCCCTCCTGCACTCTGCGAAGCCTCGTCACCGTGACGCCCGCGCGTTCACAGAGCCTTCTGATCTGCCGGTTTCGTCCTTCGTGAATGGTCACGCGAAGAAGCGCCGTTTCGCCATTTTTTGTAATCGTTTCGACCTTTGCCGCCTTCGTTTCCCGCCCGTCAATTTCGATCGGCTGCGCGATAGACGCCTCGCACCCGTCTATGTACCGGCTCAGCCAGACGAGGTAGACCTTGTCCACCTCTTTTTTGGGGTGCGTGAGCCTGTTTGCAAGTTCTCCGTCGTTCGTCAGAAGCAAAAGCCCCTCGGAGTTTAAGTCCAGCCGCCCCACCGGATACACCCGCACGCCGCAGTCCGCCACGAGCGCAGAAACATTCTTCCGTCCCTTCTCGTCCGAGAGCGTGCACACATACCCCCTGGGCTTGTTGAGCATCAGAACGACCTTTTCCGGCTGCTTTTTGAGCCGCACGCCGTCGACCTCGATCACGTCCTCTTCATCGTCCGCCGTGTCCCCGAGCGAGGCGGTATTTCCGTTGACGCGCACGCGCCGCTCCATGATCAGCTGCTCGGCCTTCCGCCGGGACGCGACGCCGTAGTTCGATAAAATTTTCTGAAGCCTCTGCTCCATGCTATCCTCCAAAAAACCGCTCCCAAAGCCCGCGCTTCGGCGTTTTCGCTTCCGCGCCCTCCTCATAATAAACCGGAACTTCTCCGGCACAATTTCCGTCCACCAGAACTTCCAGCCAGCCCGCCTGTCCCGGCACGAGCGGCGCGTACACAAAGTCCGGCGCGTGCAGCCGCGTCTCGATCGTCTCGCCCTCTGCCAGCGGATACGAAGCATCCGCCCCGGCCAGAAGCCGCACACGCGTTGTCTCACTTCCCACAACTGCCGCGCTCCCGACCGCTTCGCCGGAAGAGACGATACGTTGCAGTGTAAACGCCGAAAACCCGTAGTCAAAGAGCGCACTCTGGTCGCGCCAGTCGTCGGGGTCGTTCATCGTCACGCAGACGAGCCGCCTGCCATTTCGCACCGCGCTTCCGACCAGAATCCGTCCGGCCTTTTTCGTGTACCCGGTCTTCACGCCGTCGCAGCCCTCCACGCGCCACAGAAGCTTGTTGTGGTTCGTAAAGCTCCTTGCGCCGGAAGAAAAGCTTTTGCTCGACACGACCGTCCGGAACGTCTCGTTTTCCATCGCCGCTACAGCGAGCTTCGATAAATCCCGCGCCGTTGAAAACTGCCCGTCCCCGTCGAGTCCGTTCGGGTTTTCAAAGTGCGTGTTTCGCATCCCGAGTTCCTGCGCCCGTGCGTTCATCCGCGCACAAAACGCCTCCACGCTCCCGTCCGCCGCAATCGCCAGCGCCACCGCCGCATCGTTTCCCGAGCGCAGCAGCAGCCCATACAAAAGCGTCTCGATCGTCACGCGCTCTCCGGCCTTCAGATAAAGGCTCGAGCCCTCGACGCCCGCCGCCTGCGCCGGCACGGAAATTTCCCGCGCCAGATCCTCCGTCTCGCAGACCAGAAGCCCCGTCATGATCTTCGTCGTGCTGGCAAGAAGCCTTCGTTCGTCCGCGTTTTTCTCAAACAGCACCCTGCCCGACTGCGCGTCGACCAGAATCGCGCTCTGTGCGCTGAGCGTGCCGTCATAATCCGCCGCCTGCGCAGCGCCCGTGCAGAACAAAACGGCAGCGACCGCAGCCGCCGCCGTCTTCAAAAATCGCCTTTTCATTCCGATCACCCGGCAATAGTATGTTCCGTCAGGCGATCATTATACCTCGAACTCTGTGGGCGCAAGATTTTGCCGCAAATCGACGTTTGGAGACCGCAGACATACTTTGTGTATTTCAAGGTCTCCGAACGGAAGAGTTGCGGCAAAAGATTCGTCCACAGTTACTCGATTCCCTCGTCCTTCGCCAGTTGCTTCTGTTTCAGCAAGCTTTCAGCCTTGTCGATCAGATCGGGCAGCTGCTCAATGAGCCGGTCCATGGACGTGGACGCGGGCTCGGCCA
>CAKUJL010000058.1 GCA_934661715.1 uncultured Oscillospiraceae bacterium
CAAGAATCTTGAAAATGAACATGGCTTGTACCTCCAAAGTGTTGATTTTACAGGATTTTTCCTTTATATGTATATTAAAACTTGGTTACGCCAACTGCCGAATTTCTGCGCAATCCTTACATTTTTTGTCCAAATAGTGCCGTTTTTTGCTGTTTTAATCATTTCTCCGAATTTAGCATTATTGACGGTTTTGGTACGTTAGTAACAAATTGCACGTATCTCTGAGTTGGTCGATGGCTTAATTATATTGCATAGTCTTTGAAAAGAAAAGAAAAACTTTACGCATTCGCTCGATTTGACAAACCGCAAAAATTCCTATATGGTGTCCCTATGCTCCCGCCGAAATAAAAAACGAAAGAGGGAATCTTTGTGAAAGTCAAGCGCTACCACGAATGCCCCGAGTGCCACAGAATTTCTCCGTACTTCCAGACGAAGTGCGACTGCGGCTATTGTTTTTCCGACGCGCCAGATGAGCGTCAATTCAAGACTTGTCCGTCCTGCGGCCTGATGGTCCCCGCGAGCCAGCTTGTGTGTGACTGTGGGAAGTTTCTCCCGTTCTGCAAGGATTCTATCACTGACGCCGACATCGAGCTTGCCTATGATATCGGCCGACGCATGGGCATCGCGCAAGAACGTTCCCGCAATGATCGAGAATGGAGCGACTTCTTCACCCGCGCCGGTCTCAAAAACTCCATCACCGGCGAGCCAATTTCCAGCCGCAGCGATTTTACCAAGTGGGAATCTGATTATAACCGGGCGGTCAAGGCTTACGAGGCCGAACGGCGGCAAAATGAACCGCAGCCCGAGCCGCCCCGTGAAAACACGCCTCCCCCTCCGCCGCCTCCTGTTTCAAACTCGGAGCAGCCTAAGCCCTCGGCGGATAGCGGCGCAGCGTCTTATGTTGATGGCCTAAAATCCAACTACAAGAAGAAAGTGTCCAAAGCAAAAGCACTTTCGGCGCTCAAGATCGTCTCTGCGGTCATCCTTTGTACGCTGGTCTTTTATTTCCTGTTTGATGACTTTATCACCGATCCCGTGAAGCCCACCGAAACTTTGACGCCCGTTTCCTTTGTGAACGGCGGCATGGTTGAATACCCGTCCGGCGAACGGCTCGCCCCTCTCACGGTGAAAACCGGCAGCACTGACAGCTACCTCGTCGTTCTCAAACCTTTTGACGACGTTGCTAAAGCCAACGGCCAAATGGCGTTCCTGATCTCAGCGGGCAAGAGCGTCGACACCGATGTCCCTCTCGGCGAATATGAGATATATTATGCTTGCGGTCCTCAATGGTATGGGCTGTCCGCAAAGTTCGGCAAAGAGACGGAATTCTATAAATGTTCCGGCACTTTTGAATTTTCCGTCGACAGCGAAGGCTATAACGGCTGGACGCTCACTCTGTACACGGTAGCGTCCGGCAACATGCATACTTCGTCTGTTTCCGAGGGGAAATTCCCCGACATTGGATGATAAAGCAAACACCCCGAGCCTCCCAGCTCGGGGTGTTCTCTTGTTCTCAGCTATTCCACGGTGCTTTTCCGATGTCCTTCTCGCTGTACCCCGCGTCGAGATACAGCCAGTCCTTTTGTTTCTTGCTCAGCTGCATTTTGTTGATCGCGTCCAGCACCTTCGCCTTCTTGCTGCCGTTGATGGCCTTGCCGTTCTCGTCCTTGTCGGCGGTCAGATCGGCCGTCGTGTCCTTGTACTTGGCATAGGCCTCGGCGCTGATGCCCTGCTTCTGCGCCTCCTGCGCCGCCGCATAGCTTCTCGACGAGCGGGACAGGTCATCGTGCAGCCGCTCCTTCTGCTCGTTCGTCAGCTTGAGCTTGCGGACGAGCTCATACTGCGCCGCCTCGCGCTCGCCGTCGGTCAGACTGTCGTCCTTGTCGATCTTGCGCCACTTCTGGATTGCGTCGTAGACGACCTCGCGGTCCGCGCCCATGTCGACGAGCTCCTGATAGGTCCGCGTCTGCGATGCGCTCAGTCCGCCGTCGTTCGCTGCGTAGAAGTCGCGCGCCTCGCTCAGCGCGTTTCTGCCGAACAGCATCGCTTGCAGCACGGTCGAAAAATCGGGATTGACCGCGTATTGCAGCCGCTCATTGTCGCCGCTTCCCTTATACGTGCCGCCGCGTGCCAGCGTCTCCGCGCCCTGTGCCGTCTTCTCAAGCTGCCGCCCGCCGGGGAGCGTGTCGCCTGCAATGCCCATGAGCTGCCGCATGATCTCGCTGCCGAATCCCTCCGTGTCGCCGGACACGGCGTCCGAAACGGCGCTGCCGATTCCCTTTGCCGTGCCATAGATATCCGGCATCGGCAACGTCTGGTCGCCCAGGCCTAACAGGCCGGACACGTTGCGCACATACGGAACGTCGTTGCTGACGTTGTAGATCGTGTCCTCGGTCGCCGCCGCAAGGTTGAATTTGCCGTTGCCCGCGTCCTCGTCCGTACCGAAGAGGCGTTCGCCGGTCATCTTCTGCCACACGTCGTCAACCCACACGCCCAGCTGCTCGTTGGTGCTCAGTCCGTTGCCGGACGCCAGAAAGCCCGTCAGTAGGCCCAGCACGTCGAACTGCGCCGGTGTGCCGCCGTACAGCTCCTCGTCCACGCGGTTCAGGATGAACGCGCCGAGCAGCGTGCCGACGATGATGCCCGCCAGCCGCCGCGAGGCTTCCTTCTTGCCCAGCTTCTCCTCCATCTCGCGCAGCCCCGGCCCGAAGAGATCCTGCGTCACGTGCTCCCAGCTGTTCAGCGCCTCCACCTGGAACAGGTTGACCATCTGCGAAATAAGGTTTTTCGACTGGAACGTCAGCGGCGCCGTGCCCTTCGAGCGTGAGCCCATCATGTCGCGGCCCCAGCGGTCCGCCGCGCGCAGCGCGTCTTTCTCGCTCTTGCCCTCGGCGAGCTCCTTGCGGTACTTGCCGCGTACCGCGATCGAGCTGACGAGGTAGTCCATCCGCTCAAGCGGCCAGAACAGCGCCGCCGTGAACTTGTCGCCCTTCGTGCTCGTCAGGTAGCGAATGCCGCGTTTCTCCGTCAGAAAGTCGCTCCTGTCGGCGAAGTCGCCCTTCGTCTCGCCCTTGATGATGTCGCCGATGGCCTCGGCGACGTACTTCGGCCCCAGCTCGCCCGCGATCATCGGCAGCTGTGCCGTCTGGTTCAGCGCCGACGAGAGGTTCCCCGCCACGTTCGCGCGGGCAAACGTGCTTACGAGCTTGCGCCCCACGTTCAGTGACATGCGCCCGACCTCGCGCTCCATGCTGCGGTCGTTGAACAGCTGCTTGCCCGCGAGCTTGTTCGCGTAGTCATCCAGCCACGTGACAAGATCGCCGTATTTCGTCGTCTGCGTCACGTCATCGAATAGGCTGTCGGTGTACTTCTCCATCGCCTGGTTCATGGCCTGATAGCTCATTTTTGCGCTGCTGTCGATGATGCCGTTCGTTTTCAGGAACAGCTCTTTCTCCTCCGCCGTCGCGAATTTCAGGTCTTCCGCCTGCTGGATCTGCGCGCTGATCTCGTCCGGCGCGTACTTCTTGCGGAAGTATTTCGACGCCGCGCGCACCCGCATGATATCGTCCGTGTGGTAAAAGATGTCGCTCAGATAGTCGACATACTTCTCGAAACCCTTCTGAATGTCGTATTCCGTGCTCTTGCCGTTTCGGTGCTGGAAGAACGGATTGTATCGCTTGTTCGGCTTGAATTCCTTCGTCAATCCCGCGATGCTCGCAGGCAGCTTGCCGACCTCGGCGCCCAGATCAACGCCGATGGCCTTGAGCGTTCGCTCAAGTTTGCTGCGCACCTCCTCCGGCTGGAAGTGCGGCACGTAGCCCTTGATAAAGCCGATGGGCTCGTACCCGTGCGCCACATGGAAGTCGTTGATCGCATCATAGAATTTGTTATAGAGCTCTCTGTACTTCGCCGCTGCATTCTCGACCTTCACGCGGTCGACCTCGCCGCCGTCGAGCTCCTTCTTCGTCTCGAGCCAGTCTGCGTAGCGCTGCGCCAGCTCGCGCTCCTCCTTGCCGTGCAGGCCGAACTCCTGCGCCGCGTCTTTCATCTCCGCGCCGTCGAGCAGGTTTTCCGCCGCGTGGATGATCTGCTGCTTGATCTCGCTCTTGCCGACCATCTCCTCGACAGCCTTGCCCTCGATGGAGAGATGCGCCAGCGCCCGCTCGCGCTGCGTCAGCGCCTCCTCCTTGCCGTCCTTGCCCTTGAAGGTGCGCACCTCGTCGTGCATTCGGTTGACAAAGCGCTTGCGCTCCTGCTCGTTGACATAGACCGGCTCGAAGATTGCCTCGTTGATCTGCTGTCCCCTCTTCCCGCCGAAGATCGCGCGCATGCTGCGCTGCGGCGTGCGGTGATACAAGGCGAAGCCGCTCTCCGGCGCGATGCCCTTGCCGCTTTTCTCTTTGGCGAATTCGCCGTCGAAATGCTCGTCGAAGAGGTCTTTCATCTTCTCTTGCAGCCTGTCGTTGATCTCCGCGCGGCGCTGGCGGATGAAGTCGGTCGACATGGACTTTTCTGCACTGTAATAGTCGGCGAGCTGCATCACCTTACCGCGGTTCATCGTCGCAGGAATGTCCTCTTCGTCATAGACGCCGATTGCGATCCCTCGCGCAAAGTTTTGTTCCTTTGTTGTCGCGTCCAGCCGCTTGACAGCCTTTTTCGTCTCGCGCTGAATGATCTTTGCCGCCTGGTCGTTGGCGATGAGCTGGTCGACGACGCTGTAATCGCCCGCGCTGTTCTCGATCTTCACGCCCAGCTTTTCGAGCGCTTCCGTGCCCTCGAATTCGTCCTTGCCCTTGTCGCGCAGCCGCTCGGCCTTTTCCGCCGCCTGCTGTGCGCTCCTGCCGGAAAGATAGGCATCCAGATTCGGGAATTCCTGCATGTTCGGCTTCTTGCCGCGCTCGTCCTTCACGCGCTGCACGGCCTCCTGCACGCTGCGCGGCATCCGCGCCAGCTCCTTGTCCCACTCGCCGCTGTCTTCATCCTCCGCCGAGAAACGCACGTTCTTGATGCTGTTGATCTTATCAAGGCGGTCTGCATCGTCCCCCGCGCGGTACTCCACGACGTTCATGCCCGCACCGCGCATCTCGCTCAAAAGGTCGCCCGGCGCATCATCCGGCGCGACAACGGCAAGCGCTTCATCGAAGCCGACGACGCGCTGCGGCTTGGCCTCGAAGTAGCCGACCGGGATCTTCGCGGCAATGTCGAATAGCCGCATAATCGACCTCGCATTCCCGTCTTTGATGGCATAGCCGTCCTTTTCAAACGACCGCTTGATCGCCGCCGGAGAATGCTCACCCTTTGCAGCTTCCGCAAGCACATCTTCCAGGATGTGCCGCTCCTCGTACTCGCTGTCGCTGTGTGCCTTTGTGCTTCGCAGCAGATCGTCCACGACGCGGTCGATCTCGATGTCGAGGTCGCGCAGCCGCTTTTCATGTATGTCGTCGCTCTCTGCGCGCAGTCTCTCTTCGTCCGCGTGGATCGCATCGACGCTGTCATACTGAGGTGCCGACGTTGCGGTGAGCGTCCCGCCGGTCAGACCCCACATGCCCTCGCCGCGGTCACTCGCATTGTTCATCGCGCGCACAATATTTTCCGCCGTATAGTCCCAGTGCGTCTCCTTGAACGGCTTTCTGCCGTTTTCCGTGTACGGGTCTTTTCCGTTGTAGATGCCCGGCTTCCCGAGCATCCCGCCCAGCCGCGGTCTCACCCACTGCTGCACGGTCTTTTCTACGTCACCCCAGCTTCCGCTTGGCGCGATCATGCTGTACATCTTTGCCGACGTGGCCTCTTTGTCGACCTCGTCGCCGCTCGTACCGTTCTGCTCGATATACGCCTCGGCGTTTCGGATAAATTTTTCAATGCGCCAGTCTTCCAGCCTGTTTTTCTGCACGGCGATGAGCTTGTCCCGGTTCTCCGCTCTCCGCTCAAGCAGCCGCGCGTTCCGCTTTGCCCAGTCGTCCACGATGACCTCGCGCGCAGCGTTCAGTGCGCTTTCGTCGAGCCTGTCGCCCGTCTCCATCTCCGCGCAAAGCCGTGCCACTTCCTGCATGCCCACGCGGTCGATATACTGGCGCAGCACGTCGTTGCCCAGGCTGTCGAACTTCTTTTTCTTGTAGACGGGTTCGAGCGATTCGCCCTTGCTCTGTAAGTATGCAGCCTGCACGGCCGGGTATTTCGCGAGGCGCTCGGCGATGTCATCAAGGCTCAATTCGGTCACTTCGTTCACGCCCGCCGCTCCGATAACGCTGCTATTTTGGAACGCGCCGCCCGCGAACTCGCTCGACAGTCTGTCGATCTCGCGCTCGAGCGCTCTCGCCTTGCTCTGGTCGACCTCGTATTCCACGCGCGCGTTGCTGCGCGTCGGCGTCCAGGCGTCCCCTCCGTAGACCTTGTTCTTGCTGCTTCTCTGCGGGTCGATGGTCTCGCGCGGGAAGACGGCGGAATACCCGCCATAGTTGGTGTGCCCGTCTTTCGCCTTGACAATGGCAATAGAGGGCGCGGGCCATGCGCCGATGTCGAGCGTGCGTCGCAGTTTCTCCTCGGTCATGTTGTGCATGGCGACGAGCGTCTTCGTCTCCTCGACCGGCTCATCCAGCGAAAACCGCGTCTTTGGCTTGACGTTCCCGCCGTTTTCAGATACACTTTCCGCAGAAGAGGCGGCGCCGCCGGTATCGACGTCCTTTGCGGACGATTCTCCGGTCTTGAACGGTTCCGTCTCTTCGCCCATGATCTGCCTGCGAATCTCGTCGCCCAGCGTCGGCGACTTGACATTTTCATATACGTCTGATATAGTATCGCCCGAGCGGTAGTCTTTTGGGCGCTCGGCCTTGTAGCCAAACTCGCCTAAAAAGCTGTCCGCTTTTTTGCTGTCGTAAATGCGGAGCGTCTTGCCTTCTGCAATCTGATTTTTAATCCACGCCTGCGGGTCATCCAGCCCGTAGGCGCTTTTTATTCTGTCGACGCTTTCGCCGTCCAGCTCGGTATTTTTCAGCACTCCGACAAGCAGCGGCTTTCCGTCACCGTCGATATCCTTTGTCAAAATGCCGATTTTATCGCCCACCTCGAACGACAGTACCGGATCGGACAGGGCTTCCGCGAGCCTCGTCATTGCTCTTGGCGGAACGTTGTGTTTTTCGGACCTCGATTTTCTAAAATCCTTCTGCGACATGACAAGCGGCTTGCCGTCAAATCCCGCCGCGTCAAGTGAGCTTGGCGATTCTCCGTAGTAGAATTCATCGTGGGTCGTCATTTCTCCCGCGCGGTATTTCTTCATCTGCTCGCGAATGGTCAAGCCTCGCGTGTTGTTGATGCTGTAGCTCTCCCCGCCGTCCGCAAACACCGTGTTCTCATCGCCGGTGTCCGGCTTGCGGCCTCTGCGTTCCTCCGCCGTCAGGCTGCGCCGCGCCGCAGCGTCCCGCGCCTCGATCTCTCCCGCCGTGTCGCGGTAGAGGTCAGTCGGCAGTCTGCCGTCCCTCGCGTTTCTGTCGATGCTGTCGCGCAGGCTGAAATAATCCCACACGCGATCGCCGTATTTTTCTTCCAGCTGGTCGCGCCTCTCGTCGAAGCGCACCCATTCCGGCGGATCGGGCTCGACCTGCTCCCATGTGTTCAGGTCGATCTTCCCGCGCGGCACTGTCGGTGCCATAGCGTTCAGCTCCTCCATGCTGCGCATAAATTCAGGGTCGTCCGCCTTCATCTGCTCGTACTGCTCGCGCAGCTGTGCGCCCTCGCGTCTCGCCTTTGCGGTCCTGCCGTCGTAGCCCTCTTCGAGCTTTCTGTTCCAGTATTTCGGATTTGCCCCGGGTGTGAAGCCCTCTCTTTGCTGAATAGCGTGCTGTACCTCGTGGGTAAGGGAATTCAGCAATGCCTCCGGCCTGTTTTTCAGGTCACGGCTCAACTCAATGCTGTCGAACCTGCGATTATACCCGCCGTTCTGCCCGCGCTCCAATGTCTGGAACGTTACACCGACATCGGCAAGATCGGGATAGGCTGCAAACAGCTCCGGCGCGTCCTCCTTTCTCCCGGTAAACGGGGCATAGATATTTTGCGTCTGATAGGGGCGGATACCGGGGCGGGTAAA
>CAKUJL010000059.1 GCA_934661715.1 uncultured Oscillospiraceae bacterium
AGTAGGTGATCTTCGGGACGCGGATGGGGTTGCCGTTGTCGTCCTTCATGACGTTGCCGTTGTCGTCGGTCTGGTACTCCTCGGTCATCATTTCGGTGAGCTTGGCGTCAAACGCGGCCTGATTGACAGGGAACGACCAGATCTGATAACTGGACTGATATTCTTCGTTCAGGAACTGCTTCATGAAGCCCCATGCGGCGGTCTTGTCGGCGCAGGTAGAGGAAATGGCGATGGAGCCATTGATCTGGAACGAGTGGTTCGACGTGCCGGTCTCGGACGGATAGCCGACAAACTTGACCTTGCCGTTGTAGCCGGTCAGCTGGTAGAGGATGTCCTCGAGACTCGAGACATAGAAGCTGGACAGGAGCTGCTTGCCGGAATTCATGCGGTTCTGGTCGGAGTCCATCTGCTCGTCGTCCGCGTTCTCCCAGTTATATTCCGCCGGGAAGGAGTTGGCAAACTCGAGAAGCGCCTTGAACTCGTCGGAGTCAAAGTGCGCCGCACCGTTTTCCCAGTCGACGAAGGCGTCGATGTTGCGGGAGATGCAGGACGAGAGAATGTCGGACTTCGTGCGGTAGACCTCGAAGACGGTCGCGCCGTCCTGGAGCTTCGTCATCGCGTCCTTGACCGCCGCAAGGTTCCACGTGTCGTATTCGCCCACGACCTTGTCGAGCGCGATGGCCGTGTCGATGGCGAAGGTCTGCGGCAGCTGATAGAGCTTGCCGTCCGCGCTTTCAAGCGCCTTGAGAAGGGGCTGGACAAAGCTGTCGCGGCTCATCTCAGGATCGGCGTCCATCAGCTCGTAGAGATCGGTCAGGAAGCCCTTGGCCGCGTACTGCTCGATGGGCATATTGTAGGTGTCGATGTCGATCATATCCGGGAGCTTGCCGGAGAGCATTTCGGTGTTGAGCTTCTGGATGCCCGCGGTGTAATCGTCGTCGGTGTTGTACTCGGAGTAGTCGCGCACAACGATGCGGTGGGTGTTGCTCGAGCGGTTGAATTTCACGATCGCGTCGCGCATGTTCCAGTCCAGATACATGCACGCGAAGGTCAGAACGGTCTTGTTGACGACGCTTGCCGCGTCCACACGCGTCAGGACGATCAGCTGCATGTTCTGCTTCTGGGTCTGCTCGTCGTAGCTCTGCTCAAAGGCCGCGACACGGCCGTCTGGCAGGACGGAGAAGCCGTTGAGGTTGTTGGAGTTGATGTCGCAGTCCATCCAGTCGACGACCTTTTCCTTGGTGTCGGTGTCGAACTTGTAGCCGTAGATGTTGCCGTTATAATCGTAGTAGATATCGTACACGTCGTCGCCGGGATAGAAGCTGTACGCGTCGTTCGGCAGGTTCACCTTGTCGCCCTTGAGTGTGCCGTTCGCCATGTCGATCTCCTGGAAGACGCGGCCGGAGGCGTCAGGGTTGGCGTCGTCGCTGTAGTAGTAGCTCACGCCGACCACGCCCGCTTTGAGCTCGCACAGGTTGCCGCCGGTTTCGGCCAGATCGACCACGGCCTTCTTGTTGCCTTCGGCGTCATAGATGAACGCGTGCTGCCAGTCGCTGAGAATGACGTTGCCGCTGTTGTCAACGTAGAAAGAGCCGATGTAGTTGAGGTCCTCTTCGGACTGCGCGGGGCCGAACTCGATGCGCTTGAGCTCTGCGCCGTCCGCGTCGAGGTGAATGATGCCGGAGGACTGGTCGCCCTGCTCATAGTAGTTATACATGCTGTCGTCCGGAGCCAGGTCCTCGGGCGGATTGTAGCGGTAGGAATACGTGCTGTAGGTCGCCCAGAGCGTGCCGTCGGACGCAACCTGCAAATTGTTGATGTCCGAGCTTCCGAGCCAGCCTTCGGGAACGGTCGGCAGCTGAAGGCTCTTGAGCTCCGTGCAGTCGCCGGTGGCGATGTCCATCTTGAAAAGACCCGAGCGGTAGTTGTCATACTCGACCGTCTCGCCGGTCTCGTCGGTGTACGACTGCTTGCCGTCGATGATCGAGCCGGTGAAATACAGGTAATCGCCGGAGAGCGCCGAGGCGTTCACATACTGGATCTCCTCGGGCAGGGGGTAAAACGCGGCCTCATAGGCATATTTGCTGGTGCTGGCCGCCTTCTCATCATTCGTTTCGGTTTTTGTTCCAGTGGTCTGGCCGGGATTTGCGGGGTCGGTCGTGCCCTGTTCTTTTTTGCTGCATCCGGCGAACACGCCCAGCAGCATCACAATCGCAAGCAGCGCCGCGATCACACGATACTTTTTCATAGTAACTCCTTTCCGTCGCGGAGCACACGCTCCACATGTTGTGTATGGATTTTCAGTTCAGCCCTATCCTAGCAGGTTTTCGGCGAAGTTGAAAGCCCTGCGGGCGATTTTTAAGAAAAATTTAAGAGGTTTGTTCTGCCTCGTCCGGCAAATTCTGCGCCGGGAGGGTGAGCGTAACAGTGAAGGTGTCCTCCGTCTGCGCTTTTGTGAAGGTTCCGCCCATCTGGCGCATGATCTTTTCGCAGATGCGAAGGCCGATGCGGTTGCTTTCGACCTGTCCGGGGTTTTTCTGGATATGGTTGCGGGCGCTGATAATGAGCTCGCCGTTTTCCTGTGCCGCGAGGACCGCGACGGGCTTCGCGGGGTCTGCGTATTTGCAGATGTTGTCGGCGAGGTTATCGAGAACACGCTTAAAGTACGTCGCGTCGACCGAAATGCGGCACGAGACCGGCTGCACCGTGCGCTGCACCGAAAAGCCCTTCTGCTCCAGCATCACGAGCCCCTCGCCCACCATCTGGTCCAGAAGCGCCGCGGCGTCAAATTCCTCGAGCTTGAGCGGAAGCTCCTGCGCACCGAAGACGAGCGAATACCGGAACAGCTCATCGGTGAGCTTCTTGAGCTGCACCGCCCGGCTGTAGGCCGCCTGAATGTAGCCGCTTCGCTCCTCTTCCGTGCGGTACTGCCCGCTCTGGGCAAGATCCAGGTAGCCCATCAGCGCGGTGAGGGGATTTCGGATATCGTGGCTCATGGCGGATATGAGCTCCTGATTCTGCTTTAGCGCCTGCTGCTGGTCGGCGGTCTTTTTGAGGATCGATCTTCGCATCGACTCGACGCTTCTCGTGAGCCTCGCCAGCTCGTCGTCTCCCGTGGCCACGAGCTGCAATTGAAGGTTCCCGTCTCCAATTTGCCGCACCTCTTCGGAAATTTCCACGATCGCGCGTGTGATGCGCCGGTTATAGATCAGCATGAAGATCGCGAACACCACGCACCCCATCGCGACCGCGCCGAGCTGCACGGCGTCATAGAGCCGCGACTCGGAAAAATCGTACACGACCGCCTGAAACACACCGTCTCGCAGATAGACCGGATACGTCATCACGTCGTACAGATCGTCGAGGCTCTGCATGTTTTCGTTCGTGCCGTCGTCGATGCCCCACCAGCCGGCTTCCAGGGCCAGGCGGCGGTCCTTATACAATAAAATGTACGTGTCGTCCTGCGAAATGGCCCAGCGGGAAATATACTCGGTGTCGCGCGAGGAGAGGTCAAACTCCCGTGCATAGGTCTGAAACGACGAGACCGTGGCCAAATTTCGCTCGTTCTGCGCCTTTTCGCTCATGTAGACCTTCTCGATGATCGTTTCTCCCACGGCGTTTACGAGAAGATACGTGCCGATGGCAGCCAGCAGCGCCGCGAACATGGTCGCCAGGAGCTTGCGGTGCAGCGTCCGCAGCCGCGGCTTTTTGTCCCTAGTCAATCTGGTACCCCTTTCCCCAGACGGTCCGGATGAGGCGGGGATTGGCCGGGTCGTCTTCGAGCTTTTTGCGCAGGTTCACGATATGTACCATGACGGTGTTGTTGGACGTCGGCATATATTTTTCGTGCCACACGCCTTCATAGATCTGCGCGACGGACACGACGCTTCCCTTGTGGTCGGCCAGAAACTGCAAAATGGAAAACTCCGTTTCCGTCAGCTCCAGCGCTTCGCCGCCGCGCAAAATGCGCCGGTTCTCCTCGTCGAGCACCACGTCGCTCTTGAGCTGGCGGCCGGTGACCTTGCCCTTGTAGACGCGGTAGCGCCTTAAAAGCGAGTCGACCTTCATCAGAAGTTCCCCGTGCGAGAAGGGTTTGGCGAGGTAATCGTCTCCGCCCGACTGGTAGGCTTCGAGCTTATCCTGCTCCTGCGTCCGCGCAGTCAGAAACAGGATCGGCGCACTCGAGGCCTTCCGGATCTCCCGGCTGGCGTCCAGCCCCGAAAGCTCGGGCATCATGATATCGAGAATGATCAGATCGAGATCCGGGCTCTGGCGGACAGCCTCCACCGCAAGCCGCCCGTTCGGCGCTTCCAGAACGGCATAGCCCCGGCTCTCCAATAAAATGCGAATGATGCGGCGGATGTCCGGCTCATCGTCCACCACAAGAATACGAATCGCTTCTTCCATAGAAAAACCTCCGGTTGCATGGGTGTACTTCATTGTATCATACTCGGATGCGTTTTTTGCAGAACTTAAGAATTTTTAAGAAGAAAAAGCACGGTTGTTTTCCGCGAAAGTTCTGGTATAATGAAAATGATATCTCCCTTCAGGAGGAAGCCGCATGGACATTTTGTATGACGACAACCGGATTCTGATCTGCGTCAAGCCCGCGGGCGTCATTTCCGCCGGAGACGAGGAAGGCACGATGATCGACCTTCTGCGAAAAGAGCTCGGAAGCGAGACGGCGTGTGTGCGCTCGGTGCACCGGCTCGACGCGGCCGTCTCGGGGCTCATGGTCTTCGCCCGGTCGCAGACGGCGGCGTCCATTTTGTCGGAGGAGATCCGCGAAAAGCAGTTTGAAAAGGAATACCTCGCCGTCGTGCACGGAAGGTTTGAAGCGCCGGAAGGTCAGATGGAGGATCTTCTCTGGTATAACCGCTCGCTTCGCAGGTCCCGCGTCATGGAAGGCCCCGGCAAGGACGTCAAAAAAGCGCTTTTGTCCTACGAGGTGCTGGGCTTTTCGGAAGCGGAAAACGCCTCGCTCGTCAGAATAAAGCTCCACACCGGAAGAACGCACCAGATCCGCGTCCAGTTTTCCTCCCGCGGCCACGCGCTGTTCGGCGACCGGAAATACGGCGCGGGAGAAGAAGACGGCTGCGGCATCGCGCTGTGGTCGTGGCGGCTGTCATTCCTGCACCCGCAGAGCATGGAGCCCGTCTGCTTCCGCAAAAGCCCGCCCGCCGTTTTCCCGTGGAACCTGTTTTCGCTTTCAGAACAGGCCACGCGGTGAAAAATTCCGCTTGCTTTTTTGCCTCGTTCGCGCTATTTTATCACCTGCGCACTTTTTCGCGTCTATTATTAAATAATAAGGAGAAGAATGTATGGCTTCTTCCATCCAACAGGTCAATATGACCGAGGGCTCGATTCTGCCGAAGGTCATCCGGTTTTCTCTGCCGCTGGCCGCGACGGGCGTTTTGCAGCTGCTGTTCAACGCGGCGGACGTCATCGTCGTCGGTAAATTTGCCGGTGCGACGGCGCTGGCCGCGGTGGGCGCGACGACGGCGCTCATTAACCTGCTCGTCAACGCCTTCATGGGCATTTCCGTCGGCGTCAATATTCTGGTCGCCCGGTATCTCGGCTGCCGCGACGATGTGCGGGTCAGAAACTCTGTCCACACGGCCTTCGCCCTGAGCTTTCTGCTCGGCATCGTCGTGATGATCGCGGGGCTCACGCTCTCAACGCCGCTTCTCGAGCTCATGGCCACGCCCGAGGACGTGCTGCCGCTGTCGAGTTTGTATCTTCGCATTTATTTCATCGGCATTCCGGGCACCATTATGTATAACTTCGGCGCGGCGCTGCTGCGTGCGTTCGGAGACACGAAGCGGCCCATGGTCTTTCTGACCGTCTCGGGCATTGTGAACGCGTGCCTGAACCTCTTTTTCGTCATCATCTGCGGCATGAGCGTCGACGGCGTTGCATACGCGACGGTCATTTCGCAGTATATTTCCCTCTTCCTCGTCGTGCGCTGCCTGTGCAGAAGCGAAGGGCTGAGCCATCTGGAGCTCAAAAACATCCGCCTTCATAAGGAAGAAGCCGTCCGCATGGTGCAGATCGGTCTTCCCGCGGGACTTCAGAGTACGCTTTTCAGCATCTCGAACGTTCTCGTGCAGAGCTCGGTCAACTCCTTCGGCGCAAGCGTCGTCGCCGCCAACACCGCCGCGGCCAGCATCGAGGGCTTTATCTACACGGCGATGAACTCCGTTTTCCACGCGTCCATCACCTTCACCAGCCAGAACCTCGGCGCGGGAAAAATCGACCGCATCCGGTACGTTCTGGGCGCGTGCATCGTCACGGTCCTCATGATCGGCGTGCCGCTGAACATTTTGTGCTATTTCCTCGGCCCCGATCTTCTGTCCATCTACGTCTCAAAAGCCGACCCGACCTTTGAGCACGTCATCCGCTACGGCGTTGTGCGCCTGCACCGCATCGGCTGCATCTATTTCCTGTGCGGGCTGATGGAGGTTCTGTGCGGCATGGTGCGGGGCCTGGGCAAATCGTGGCTTCCGATGTTCGTCACGGGCATCGGCGCGTGCCTGAGCCGCATTATCTGGATCTATACCGTTTTCCGCGCCAACCACACGCCGGAAATTCTCTATGACTCGTACCCCATGAGCTGGATTCTGACGCTCGCCATGCACGGCGTGTGCTTCTTTGTGATCTACCGGCAGTATGAACGAAAATTTGCGGGAAAGGTTCCCGCATAACATCAGGAAAGGAAGGATTTTATGCGCGTTATCGATATGGCCGACATCATCCGTGCCATGCAGAACGAGACCCAGTTTGTCCTGCGCTGTGAAGAGGTGTTCCACGACAAAATCAGCTCCGCAGCCGCCTCCATTTTATCCGCGCAGCCCAAAAAGCCCTTCGTCTGCCTCACGGGCCCTTCCGGCTCGGGCAAGACGACGACCGCCATGCGTCTGAAGGCGTATCTGGAGAACCTCGGCGTGAAGGTGTGCCTGCTGAGCATGGATAACTTTTTCCTGCCGCTCGACCAGCGCCCGCCGGAGGCCACCGACTGGGAGTCTCCGTATTGCGTGAACCGTGAGCTCCTGCTCGACACCGTCGACCGGCTCAGCCGCGGCGAAACTGTGCAGGTCCCGTGGTACGATTTTCTGAGCAACAAAACCGGCGGCTACACCCCGATGGAGGGAAGCTGCGAGGCCGTCATCATCGCCGAGGGCATCCACATGCTCAATCCCCTGATCTTTGAGCCCATGCGCGACCGCGCCACCGGCATCTACGTTGCGCCCCGCACGAGAATCATTACCTCGGACGACCGCATCGTCAAGCCCGAGCAGGTCCGCGTGGCCCGGCGCATGATCCGCGACTATCTCTCGCGCGGCAAGACGCTGCGCGAAACGATCGAGCGTGCGCAGTCGGTCGACCAGGGCGAGGTGCAGTATATCGCGCCCAACAAGAAAAACGCCTCCATCCACATCGACACCTTCCACGACTATGAGCCGTGCATCCTCACGAAATATCTGCGCGAAATTCCGCGCTTTTCCGAAGAGCTGACCCCGGAATTCATGCGCGAACACGGCCTCGATATCCTCATGGACGTCGTCAGAGAGCTTCCGCCGCTGACCACCAATTACGTTCCGAAGGATTCCATCGTCCGCGAATTCGTCGGCGGCAGTATTTTCAAATATTGAGCCGAAAAAACCGGATTTCCGGTTGACATTCTGCCAGTAAACCGGTATAATAGCTAGGCTTGCGTAATGCAGGCAATCCTTGCCGCAGGCGCGTCCTGCGGCCATAAGTCCAAAAGGAGGTGCAACATCATGGCAAAGCTTTCCGCAAAGTATGAGATCCTCTATATCATCGATCCCGCGCAGGGTGAAGAGGGTATCGCGGCTCTCGTGGAAAAATTCAAGGGCATCGTGGAAAACCACGGCACGCTCACCAGTGTTGACGAGTGGGGCAAGAGACGTCTGGCCTATCCCATCAACGATCTGGTCGAAGGCTACTACGTCTACATGACCTGTGACGTCACGCCCGACATGCCCGCAGAGCTCGATCGTGTGTTCAAGATCACCGACGGCAT
>CAKUJL010000060.1 GCA_934661715.1 uncultured Oscillospiraceae bacterium
GCGCACGAACGGCGTGCAGACCGGCATGACGCAGGCGCAGATCGAGGCGATCACGGGACCGCTTACGCCAAATGGAGCTGGCAGTGCGCTTCTGGACAGACAGAACGTTTCCTACCGGTTTCGGCAGATGGGCTATCGGACGCCGCAGCTGGCAGAGCTTCGCTGGAACGGGACGGTCAAAAACGACGAGATCGTCTGTGAAACGGCGCAGGACGTGCCCAGCTTCCGCGGCATCTGCCTCGGCGATACGATCGACGAGGTGTTCGACAAATTTCCGTGTACTGACCGGGAACTGAAGCAATGGGCGGTGCAGTATGTCTACGGCTTCAACGGCGCATCGGATTCCGCGGCGTTAAGCTTCATCGCCGACAGCTTCTATACGCTTACATTTACGGTAAACGGACAGCGCCGCGCGACCATCAGCTTTTCGCGCGTGCAGCAGCGCGTGTTTGAAATCGATGTCTATGCCGACACGTATTGGCGGACAGAGCTGCCCGAAATCCTGCGGGACAAGAACACGCTCCCAACGCCGACGGCGATTTTAGGCGGCCGCATTGACCTTTCGGCGCTATCCTACGACGCGCTGGGGCAGCTTCTGGACGAGCTCAATGCGCTGCGGCCGGATGGAAACGAAGCGGAAAATGAAAAATGGGCGGCGGTTTCGGCGGTCAAAAACGAGCTGGTCAACCGCGCGAAGGAAGACGGGTATTCCTACCGGGAAGCCGTGACCTTCGAGAAGCTGAACGAAATGATCGGCTACCGGCTGATGAACAACGAGATCCTGATGAACGCGTATCCGGACGATGATGCGCAGATGGAAGTCTGCCGGAAGGAAAACGCGGGCATCGAGGCGTTCCGCGCGACGCTTCCCGAAAACGGAAGCGACGAGGAAGCATATGTGTACTGGCGGCAATACTGGCAGGACGTGATTCAGCAGCCCGCGCCGACATATTTTGCCGCGTCACTGTCACAGACAGACTTTGAGGCGCATTTGATGGCGCTTTCGAACGGGAAAACAGCGGAAGGACTGACGATCGATACCTTCCCGGACGTTTTGGCGCAGGACGCGGCGCTGCGCGGCTTCCTGCGTGATTTCCCAGAGAAAGCGGCGCTTTTCTGCGCGACGTACCTGGCCCAAAAAATGTGGTACGGCGCTGGCGAAAATGAACCTTATACGCAGGACTTTGCCCCGACTGCGCTGGGACGGTGCTATGTTCTTTTGATGCAGTACCTCATGGAGTCGGACAACAATTCGACCGGCCAGCTGGCGGCAGTGTTATCGCATACACTTTCGCCGGAGAGCTGGCTGTACCAGCTCTGGAGCGAGGTGGGTTTTGCGTTCGCAAAGGAAGCGTATACGCTGAACGGAATTTATTATGACGAGCATCCGATCGAAAAGCAGTGCATGACCGCGCTTCTTCGCAGCCCAAAGCGGCTTCTGACTGCGACGCTTTTTGATTATGCGAACCCTGTCGACAGCGAACGCGTGGAGGACGACCGGTTTGCACTGTATGATTTTTTGGCAGAAGGCAAAACAAATGACCGCCTGCATGTGGAGCCCGCTGGAACAACGCGCGAAGACCTCCTTGCGGCGTGTACGGAGCGGGCGTACTGGAGAGTCGAAGGGGGAAAGGATACGACCATCCTGCATATCACGCCGGAAACCGGGCAGGAGCTGCGGCTTATCTATTCGCGCAGCACAATTTAAGGATTCTTAAGAAAATATTTCCACAAAAGTATGGTATACTGGCGGTGAGAAAAGCCGGATTTCGGCGAAGGAGAGAGAAAAATGAGAAAGCTGTTTGCCGCGCTGTTGGCGCTGTTGCTGCTCACCGGCTGTCAGGAAACGAAGACGCAGGCTGAAATCACACTGCCCGCGCCCGAGCCGCCCACTGCGGAAGAAACGACGCCGGAATCCGAGCCGCCGGTCACGGTAGAAATGCCAACCGAGCCGGCAGAAGAACCGGAGCAAGCGCAGCCGGAAGAAAAGCCGGAAACGCAGAAGCTGCCCACGCCGTCGGCTTCCATGTTCGGCCTCACCGGAACGGAGGCGGCGCTCTATGACGCGGCGGTCAGCCAAAAATATCCGCGGGAAGACAACGACATCGTCCTGCCGAGTCTTTGCGTGTACGGTTCGTTTGAAGAAAACGGGAAAACCGTGGTCATCTGTGGTCTGCATTACGATTTTTACTATGACTATACCGGCCCTGACTGGACGTGGAATGGAGGCGGCGCGACCACGTATCTGCGGGCAGAGCTGGAAACGCGAAGCGGCGCGGAGGTCTGCACGGGCTTTGCAGAGTACCCGAGCGGAAGCTTGAGCGACTGGATCCGCGACAACTGCGGCCCGCTGGCCGTGCAGAACGCGGACGGTGCGTGGGTGCTGCCGGAAGCGACGGAAAGCTGGTTTCCGTCGGATGGAGATAGGCTGCACCAGTATCTGGCCGCGGCAGAAGCGGTGCAGGAGGTGTCTTCCAGATTCCTGCGCGACGAGGCGCTGCGCGAAAAATTCACGCCGGACGCGTCGCAGGTGACGGATGAGGATCTGCTGGAAATTTTCCGCGGCATCGATCTTGCGCTGGTTGGCCATGGAGATGAGACGTTTGACGACCCGACGGTGCTTTCCGCCGAGCAGCTTTACGCGCTGTTTCTCCGCTGGACGCACTATGACGCGCTCAAACCGTATCAGGACCCGGACAGCGGATACTATTCCATTCCGCGCGAGGCCATTGAACGGACGCTCGACTGCTATTTGGACAGGTACGATTTCGATATCACGCAGTGTCCGGGCTATGACGCGGAAAGAGGTACCGTCGTTGATCGGATGCCGGAGGGCTACGGCGGCGACCCGAACGTGAAGCTGGCATCGAGAACGCTGGAGGGCAATACGCTTACCTGCGTTGTGGACTTTTATCCGATGGAGTATGTTCCGCCGGAAGAGGAGAGGCCCTTTGACCGCAAGGAATACACACTTTGCTGCTATGCGGGCGGCTTTTACCTGGAGAGCATCCGCGATCTTCCGCTGGAACATGAATGAGGAAGAAAAACAATGAAAAGAGCGTATAGAATCGTTTTTGCGTTAATGGCGCTGTTGCTGCTCACCGGCTGCCAGGAAAAGAAGACGCAGGCCGAGATCCCGCTGCCCGAGCCCGAGCCGCCGGGCACGGAACAGTCACCCGAGCCGCCGATGCCGCAGACGGCCCGCACGCAGCAGGAGCGGAAGATGATGGATGCACGCCTGTTTTCCGCGACGGTCTGCACGTGTTTGATGGAAGACAGCGCCCGCTGGCATCTGCGCGAGCTCGGTATCGAGGCGGACGCGCCTTCGGAGGATTTTTCCGCCGCGATGGAGGCCTTCCGCGCTTTGCTTCCCGTGCAGTACGCCGAAGACACGTTCTGGCTGATCGACAAGAGGGGAGACGGGCTGACGCTTCAATTCTGGAAGTTTGACGAAGGAAGCCACGCGGGGTATTTTTCCTGCACAGACGCGCTCTACTGGGAGCCCGGCACGGCTTGCGCAAGTCCCATTGGGGAAAGCCTTGTGCTGGATCTTCTGTACTTTTCCCCGTGTGCGGCCAATGCGCCCGAGGAAGAGCGCACGCGCGTCGAGGAAAATTATGCCCGGCTGTCGGAGAATCACGCCTCTGTCGCCGGCTGGCGCGTGAGTCTGGCCCCGGACGGAAAGCTGGCGCTCATGGCGCTCGACCCGGAACGCGGCGGGGAACTGTTCTATGCGTGCAGCCAGACGAGCGGGCCGCTTGTCTGGAGCGCCGGGGTTGTGCCGGAAGGGGAAAATGACGAACTCTATCGGGCGCTTTGCGGCGTAAATTTTGACGAGAGCGTGGTCGCGGCGGATGAGCAAAACCTTCTGCGCGGCTTTCTCGCGTCGAGTCTGTATGCGCACGATTTTATCCCGTGGGACGTGCCGCGGCCGGTGGAGTCGTTTAACGATGTGAACCTTGCCTTTGACCTTAAAAACGCGTTCTGGCCGCTCCTGCGGGATTTCCGCGCCGACGAAGCGCAGGCAGAGGACTTTCTGAAAAACGGCCCGTGGAGACTTTTCCACGACAGCGGCGCAGCCTTCCGCCTGACGAACGAGGAAGGGCGGAGCATCGAGATATCCGCGCCGCTGCCGTAAGGAGGAGAAATGATGAAACATGGCTCTGCAAAGCGAAAAAGAAGCGTTTTGTGCGTCTTCTTCGCGGTCTTGCTGTGTGCGCTGCTAGGCGTCATCCTTCTTCGCGGCCTGCCGGTTTTGTGGGACGCAGGTGCCTGCGGCGGCGGTTACGCGACGTTTGTGTTCGATAAATACAGCGGAGAACTGGTAGAAAAGCTGAGGCACGGCCTGAATGACGCGGACGAGGCCTGTTCCATACAGGCGGTCAGAGGCACGCAGACGGCAAAATGGAACGGCCGCAAGATCCTTCTGCAATTCGACGTGACCTATCAGCATGGCGAATCCGGAAGCATCACAAAAAGCGTCCTTTTTACCGGACACCGCGTCTGGTTTGACACCTACGACTGGAACGAACCGGTGATCCACATAGAAGACTAACCAACAGTTACTCGCAAAGCGGCAATCCCTACGGTACAATAGACAAAATCTCAGCCCGGCTTAGCGGGCGGCAAGGGGGAACGGACGATGAAAAAAATTCTGGCGCTGCTTCTGGCGCTTTTGTGCCTGACACTGACGGCCTGCGCGGCGCAGCAGGAGCAGGAGGAGGCTCCCGAGGTCGGCGGCGACTGGCGCACGTGGGGCCTTGTGAACGCGGACGGCGTGATGACAAACGGCGGCGAAGCGCACGAAGTCTTAGCCTGCGTGTATGACAGCGAGACGGTCTTGTACCTCAACGACGACGCGCAGAGCGTCTATGCCTCCGCCGAATACCCCGAAAAGATCGAAGGCGCACACGACGCGTTCGTCTCCGCGGCCTTTGACGATCTGAACGGCGACGGCGAAAGCGACTTCCAGCTGACGCTCGACTCGGGCAGCGGCGAAACGACGCTCAGCTTCCTCTGGGACGCGTCGACCGGCACGCTCGTGTATCAGGCGGAATAAGAAAAAAGGCAGTCCGTATTGCACGGGCTGCTTTTTTGCGGTCTTCAGGAAAATTTAAGAATTTCTGCGCGGAATTCGGCGAGGCTTTTGTGTTATACTGGAAAAAACGACCGAAGGAGGGAACCCGATGAAACGAAGGCTCTTTGCAATTGCGCTCGTGCTCACGCTCCTTTTGAGCGCTTGCTCGTCCGGAAAAGCTGCGCAGGAAGCGGCAGGGCCGGAAACAACGCCGCCTGCGTCTGCCGCGCAGGAGAAAACCGGGGCCGCGCCGCAGGAACCGGCGAAAACCGCCGAGCCTGTCATTGATGCGGCAACGGGAAAGAAAAAACTCATCCTCGCGGGCATCCGGCTGAGTGACTACGGCTGGGATTTCCTCGCCGAGCAGTTCAATGCCCAGAGTGAGGACTACATTGTAGAGCTGCGCGACTATTACGCGGGCGATTTCGACGGCGGGAATGTGGACAAGGACACCATCAGCCGGTTGCGCTCTGACATAGAAGACGCGAAAACGCGGCTTCACACCGACCTCATTGTCGGCAAGCTGCCGGATATGCTTGTCTTCGACCAGCTTTCGCCGCTTCTCTACCTCGGCAAGGGACTGCTTCTGGATCTGGACCCGTATGTGGCGCAGGACAAGGACGTTTCCGGTGAGGATTTTCTGTGCTGGAACGCGCTGCACGAGTACGGCGGGCTTTACATCCTGGCAAAGCAGTTCATCGTGGAAACGCTCATGTGTTCGCAGGATTTTTACGCGGCGCACAGGGGCTGGTCGATCGCGGACTATCTCTCGATCGAGCAAAGCCTTCGCGGCGATCAGCAGATGATCTATTACATGTCGCAAGACGAATTTTTGACGCAGATGGGCGGGCAGTATCGCAAAAAGGCGCTGGATTTGCAAAATGCGTCCTGCGATTTTGACAACGGGGAATTCCTCGGGATTCTGAACGGAGCGCTTTCCTGCGGGCAGTATGAGGCGCTCGACTACGCCGGAACACCGATTGGAAAGCGCATGGAAGCGGGCGAATTGATGTGCTGCGCGACCTGGCTGGATGACCCCGCCGACGTTACATTTGACCGCGTACAGAGCGGAAAACAGCTCTCCTACATCGGGTGGCCGATGGTTGACGGAAGCGTCGGTTCGAGCGCGGCGCTTTACGGCGCAATCAGTGCGCTATCCTCCACAGCGTGCCCCGAAGGCTGCTGGGAATTTGTCAAATATGTTTTGCAGCACGGTGCAAATGCGTTTGAACCGGGTTCACCGATTTATGCGCCGCTCATGTATGAGCAGGTTGCACAGCGCAATGAAACAACTGCCGGAAAATACACGACCGCGACGCAGGAAGACATAGAAGCGTACATCGCCGCCGCGCAGGCCTGTCCCGCAATGGGCTTCCGCGACGAAAGCATCACGGATATCATCACGCGCGAGACCGCGCCCATGTTTGCAGGCGATATCACGCCCGAGGAAGCCGCCCGGAATATCCAGTCAAGCGTCAGCCTCTACATGGTCGAGCAATACGGGTAAATACAAGCAAGCAGCGCACCGCATAAGGGGGGTCATGCGGTGCGCTGCTTGCAGTTGTTCTATTGTTTCTTTACCGGAAACTCAAATTAAAGGATGAATTGTAAAACCAAAACCGTGCCGCAGCACAGAAGCGACACCGGCAGAAGCCCGAGCCCGAGCCATGCCGCGGCGATACCGACGAGCATCGCGCAAGCGCCGGCGACCTGAGAACCCGTCGCGGTGACGATGGCGGGGAAGGTCATGACGGCAAGCGTCACGTAGGGGACATAGTACAAAAACGAGCGCAGAAACACGCTTTTGATGGGCTTTCGGATGAGCGTCAGGGGCAGAACGCGGATCAGGTAGGTTGTGAGGGCCATGATGGCGATGTAACCGTAGGTGCTCAAACCGTTCGCGCCTCCTTTTTGGCCGGTGCTTCACATTCCGTCTCCGGCTCTTTGCACGGGAACAAAATGGCGGCGGCCGCGGAAATGACGATCGTCAGAAGCAGAATGCGCATACCCTCCGAGAGCATCGGAAGAAGCTCATAGGCCAGAAGGCTCAAAAGGAAGCTCACGATAATGCAGCCCAGCACGACGTGGTTTTTCTTTCCCTCGGGCATGATGATCGCGAGGAACATGCCGTAGAGCATGACCGAAAAGCCGTTTACCGCCCACGCGGGAAGTAAACTCCCGGCCAGTGCGCCCAGAAGCGTTCCCACGCTCCAGCCCGGAAGCGCCGCGCACATCGCGCCGACGAAATACCAGACGTTCAGGTATCCTTCCTGCGCAATGGCGATGCCGAAGAGCTCATCCGTCACGTCGAAGCCGATGAGAAGCCGGAAGAAAAGCGGCGTGTCCGGCGAAATTTTCTGGCTCAGAGCGCAGCTCATAAGAAGATACCGGGCGTTAATGATGAGCGTCATGAGGATCATCATCCACACGCCGGAATTTTCCGTGATGACCGTGATGCCGCCGTATTCGCCCGCGGAGGCGTTATTGAAAAGGCTCATGAGAAAGCTCTGCACCGGCGTGATGCCGACGCCGCTGCACGTGATGCCGATGCCGAAGCTGACGGCCAGATACCCCAGCGCAATGGGGACGCCGTCGCGAAGACCCTCGAAAAACTTCGTTCTGTTCATGTTCCAATATCCTTCTCTCTTTATGCGCTGTCATTATACCGCGCTTCTTGACATAAGAAAAGCAAATAATTATAATATAATCATAAGAGAAGGTGATAATTTTGCTCTCGCGATACACAATTTTCTGCACCGTCGTCGAATGCAGCAGCTTCACGCAGGCGGCCGTCAAGCTCAACTACTCCCAGAGCGCGGTGAGTCAGGCCGTGAGAAGTCTCGAGCAGGAGCTGGGCGCGACGCTGGTCGACCGCACAACA
>CAKUJL010000061.1 GCA_934661715.1 uncultured Oscillospiraceae bacterium
TTCAAAGCCGAGAATTTTGCTCGACGTGAAGATGGACATCGTTTCCTGATCGTCCAGCGGGATCTTCTGCGCGTCGACGCCCGTCAGGTCCTCGAGCATCCGGATCATCGTCGGGTCATCGTGGCCCAGCATGTCGAGCTTCAGGAGGTTTTCCTCCATCGAGTGGTATTCAAAATGCGTCGTGATCCACTCGGAATCCTTGTCGTCCGCCGGATGCTGCACGGGGCAGAAGTCCCAGATCTCGTTTTCCTGCGGGATGACGACGAGGCCACCCGGATGCTGGCCCGTGGTGCGCTTGACGTCCACGCAGCCGGAGGCCAGCCGGTTTTCTTCTGCCTTGCTGACGGTCATGTTCCGCTCGGCAAGGTATTTTTTGACGTAGCCGTAGGCCGTTTTCTCGGCGACGGTGCCGATCGTTCCGGCTCTGAAGACATGGTCGGAGCCGAACATCTCCACGCAGTAGGCGTGCGCTCTTGCCTGATACTCGCCGGAGAAGTTGAGGTCGATATCCGGGACCTTGTCGCCGCCGAAGCCGAGGAACGTTTCAAACGGAATATTGAACCCGTCCTTGTCGAACGCGGAACCGCACTTCGGGCACACGGCGTCCGGAAGATCCGCGCCGCAGGCGCAGTCCGCGGGAACCTCGAAAGTCGTAAACTGGCACTTGGGACACCGGTAGTGCGGCGGGAAGGAGTTGACCTCGGTGATGCCCGACATGAAGGCCACGATCGACGAGCCAACCGAACCACGCGAGCCGACCAGATATCCGTGCTCGAGCGAGTTCTGAACGAGCTTCTGCGCGGACATGTAGATGACGTCGTAATGGCAGGAAATAATGTCGTGCATCTCCGTGTCGACGCGCTTTTGAATGAGCTCGGGCGGATTTTCGCCGTAGAGCCGGTGGAGCTTTCCGTAGACGAGCGCCTTGAGGTCTTCAACGGAATTTTCGATTTTCGGCGCAAAGAGGTTATGCGGCACCGGCCGCACCGTCTCGCACCAGTCGGCGATCATGTTCGTGTTTTTGACCACGACCTCGTAGGCCTTTTCCGCGCCCAGGTACGAAAATTCCTCGAGCATTTCGTCGGTGGTCTTGAAGTAGATCGGAAGCGGCTTGTCCGCGTCCGGCATCTGCTTGGTGGCAAGCAGGATGTGGCGGTAAATTTCGTCCTCGGGGTCGAGGAAATGTACGTCTCCGGTCGCACAAACGGGCTTTCCGAGCTCGTCTCCGAGCTTTACGATCGTGCGGTTGAAGTTCCGCAGGTCTTCTTCACTCTCAGCCATGCCCTTTTCCAGCATGAAGCGGTTGTTGCAGATGGGCTGGATCTCCAGATAGTCGTAGAACGACGCGATGCGCTTGAGTTCGCGCCAGCTCTTGTGGTTGATGACCGCCTGAAAGAGCTCTCCGGCCTCGCACGCAGAGCCGATGATCAGACCCTCGCGCCAGCGAAGAAGCTCGGACTTCGGCATGATGGGCACGCGCTTGAAGTATTTGAGATTGCCGTAGGAGATCAGCCGGTAGAGATTGCGCAGGCCGATGGAGTTTTTGGCGAGCACGATGATGTGCTTGGCACGCCGGTCAAAGATCCGGCCGCCCGCGCGAAGCGACTCCATTTTGGGATTGACGGCGGACAGCGTGTGGATGCCCTGCTCATCTAACATCTTCCAGAAGCGCATCATCGCGTAGCCGCAGGTGATGGCGTCGTCGGAGGCGCGGTGGTGGTTGAAGTCCGGCAGACTCAGGGCGTCGGCGACGATGTTGAGCTTGTATTTTCCAAGATCCGGCATCAGGTTCTGCGCGAGAATGAGCGTGTCGACATAGGTCGGCTGGAAGGGGATATCGAGCCGTTCGCACGCGGCTGTCACGAAGCCAATGTCAAAATCCGCGTTGTGGGCGCAGAGCGGGCGGTTTCCGACGAAGTCGAGGAATTTCGGCAGCACCTCCTCGATCGTGGGAGCGCCCTCCAGCATTTTATCGGTGATGCCGGTGAGCTCAATGATCTTGGGAAGAAGCTTCCGCCCCGGCGCGACGAAGGTCTGGAAGGTGTCGATGACCTTGTCGCGCTGCATGATGGCCGCACCGATCTCGATGATGGTGTCGTGCTGGGACGACAGACCTGTGGTCTCGAGGTCAAAGGCGACGTATTCGTCGTCGAAGCCGGCGTCCAGACTTCCGTGCACGGCGATGCGGTCGTCCACGTCGTTGACGTAGTAGCCCTCGCAGCCGTAGAGGATTTTGATGTTTTTCGCCGAGTGCATCGCGTTCGGGAACGACTGCGCCCCGCCGTGGTCGGTGATGGCGATGGCCTTGTGGCCCCAGCTCTCGGCGCGTTTGATGACGTTGCGGTCCGGCCCCGCCTTCGGGAAGACGGAAGTCAAAGCGTCCATCGACGACATGTTCGTGTGCAGATGCAGCTCGACGCGTTTTTCGGGCGCGGTGTCGGCTCTCGCGGGCGCGGAGAATTTCATGATAGCGTTCGGCTGCATGACCATTTCATTGTCGTACCGGTCAAAGGTCATCTTGCCCTGAATTTTGACCCACATGCCGGGCTTTATCTCGGACAGAATCGGCTTTGCCTTGTCGTTCTCCATGAACTGGTTGATGCGCACCGAGCTTGTGTAGTCCGTCACGTCGAAGCTCACGACCCACGCGTTGCGCTTTTTGAGCTCCTTGTGGTTGACGGCGAAGACCTTGCCCGCCACGACCACGCGGTACATGTCGAGATTCAGATCCTTCATCGCCACGACCTCGCCGCCGAACGGACGGCCGAAGATCAGATCGCCAGACGGAGCCTGCGGCGAAGACGAAGAAGACTTCTTTGCCGCTTCCTTCACCTGCACCGCCGGGACCTGCGCCATCGCTTCGCGCCGGATTCTGGCCGTCTCGTCAAAAAGGGCTCGTCCTTCCAAAGCGCTGTGCGCGGTGATCTCGATTTCGGGCGCAGTGCCGAACCTTGCTTTCAGGAAATTCTGCGCCTTCGGGATGTGCGGCTCCAGATCCGCTTTTCCGTTCGCGGGCAGATGGATGGTGAGCTTGTTATCTAGCAGCTCGTATTTCGCGCCCGCCAGACTGCCCGCGGCAGGGGAGTAGGCCCGGATGAAGACCTGCGCCAGATCGCGAAAATCCATCTGCGAAAGCAGCGTCTCCGGAAAGCGGAGATTTACCTCCACGCGGCGCAGGCCGTACTGCGATTGCAGCGCGGCCTCTAAATTCGCTTCGTCCTTTCGCGTGAGATAGGTTTCACTGAAGAGCCAGAGCGTCAGCGTCCGGTCTTCCTTTGAGAGCTCGGCGTGCTCAATGATCAGCGTGTCGAGCTTTCCCGCAAGGGCTTCGTCTGGTATGAAATTGCAGAAAAGATGGTCAAACGGTAAATTCTGCATGAATAATCCTCGTGATATGTACGGTTCGTGCACAGAAAGGGCGGACAGAGGCGTCCGCCCCTACAAAGGCGGGCGCGTGTATGTAGGGGCGGACGACCCTGTCCGCCCGCGGAAAAATGTCAGAAATACGGAAACCTCCGGCGAATACGAACCGCAAATGATTGGGTTATAACGTATCGATGTAGGAAAGAAGGGCGGGGAGGAGCTCTTCGTAGGGGAGCTTCTTCAGCATCTGGCCCTTGGCGAACAGCATACCCACGCCGTCGCCGCCTGCGATGCCGACGTCCGCTTCTCTGGCCTCGCCGGGGCCGTTGACGACGCAGCCCATGACCGCGACGGTGATGGGCTTTTTGCAGTCCTTGAGCGCTTCTTCGACGCGGCCCGCAAGACCGATGAGGTCGATCCTCGTCCGGCCGCAGGTGGGACAGGCGACGATGTTGACCCCGTCGTGCCGCAAACCGGCGGCTTTCAGAATATCGCGGGCGGCATACACCTCGCGCACGGGGTCAGCCGTCAAAGACACACGGATCGTGTCTCCGATGCCCATGCAAAGAAGACCGCCGATGCCCATCGCGGACTTGATGACGCCCATGTGCTCCGTGCCCGTTTCCGTCACGCCGACGTGCAGGGGGTAATCCGACTGCGCGGAAAAGAGCCGGTAAGCCTGCATCATAAGCGGCACCGAGCTCGATTTCATCGACACGCAGATATCGTCAAAGCCGAATTTCTCTAAAAGCCGGATGTGCGAAAACGCGCTTTCCACCAACGCTTCCGGCGTCGGATGGCCGTATTTCTCGAGAAGGTCTTTCTCCAGGCTCCCGCCGTTGACGCCGATGCGGATGGGGATATGGTGCATTTTGCAGCAGTCCGCGACGGCTTTGACTCTCGCTTCTCCGCCGATGTTTCCGGGGTTGATGCGGATTTTGGAAGCGCCGTTTTCCGCGGCACGGATGGCCAGACGATAATCAAAATGAATGTCTGCAACGAGCGGCAGGGGCGAAGCGTCACAGATTTTGCCGAACGATTCCGCTGCCTCCATGTCCGGCACGGCCAGCCGCGCAATTTCGCAGCCCGCCGCGGCAAGCGCCCGAATCTGGCGCAGGGAGGCTTCTACATCGGTCGTTTTCGTGTTCAGCATCGACTGGATGGAAACGGGTGCGCCGCCTCCGATCTTTACGCTGCCGACGGTAATTTGTCTTGTCATTTGTATCACCTTTATGTGAAAAGTTTCCAGATATCCCGGAAGGTCACGAACGCCATGAAGCTCAGAAGCAGCACCATGCCCGCCGCGTGGACAAACGCCTCGTATTTGGCCGGAATTTTCTTCTTCGTGAGCGCGGTAAAGACGGCGCTTACCAGCAGCAGGAAGATCCGCCCGCCATCCAGGGCCGGAAGCGGCAGCATGTTCATGACGGCGAGGTTGATGGCGATGAACGCGCCGAGGTAAAACACGCTCTCGAGTCCGTCGCGCACGGTCTCGGCCTGACTGCCGACCTCGGAGATCGTTGACACAATGCCCACGGGGCCCGACATATCGTCTACCGAGACAAGGCCGGAGACGAGGTCTTCCAGACTCATCCACACCATGCGGGCAAAGTCCAGACTCGTGTACCAGCTGTATTTCAGGCAGGTCAGAACCCCGCCCGGCTCGGAGCCAAAATACAGGCCGTATTTGTAGCTCTGCTCGCCGTCCACGGTGTAAAGCTGCGGCTTCATTTCAAAATCATGCAGTTCCACAAGCTGCCCATCGCGCTTCACGACGACGTCGTAGACGCCGGTTTTATTGCGCGACAGGAGCGTGCCGACGTCGGAGTAGAGGTAGACTCTGCGCCCGTCGATCTTGTAGAGCTCGTCGCCTTCCTGAAGTCCTTCGCTCGATTCCAGCGGGCAGCCCTCAAAAAAGCCGCTGATGATGGGCGCCGCGTAGGACGCCGCGCCGGTGTAGAGGATGACGATGGCGAGAAAGCCCGCGAGGTAGTTCATAAACGAACCCGCCGCGAGGATGATGAGCCGCCGCCACCAGCTTTTCTGCGGGAAGGCTCTGGGATTGTCGGATTCCTCGTCTTCTCCCTCCATCGCGCAGAAGCCGCCGATGGGAATGGCGCGAAGCGAATAGGTCGTCTCGCCCTTTTTCTTCTGCCACAGAACGGGGCCCATGCAGATCGAAAACTCGTTGACCTGCACGTCCAGCGCCTTCGCCGCGGCAAAATGGCCGAGCTCGTGGATGAAGATCAGAAAGCCAAACATCAGAATTGCGATCAGAATATACATAAAATCAGCATCACCTGCGATCAAAAAATGCGAAGTTACCTGCCGGAAACCGACCAGACCAATTCCCGCGCCGCTTTGTCGGCGTTTAAGATATCGCGCAGCTTCGGATTTTCCGTCGAGGGAAGCTCCATCGCGCGGGCGACGAACTCGGAAATGTCGTAAAAGCCGATTTTGTCCTGCAAGTACAGGGCCACGGCCTCTTCGTTGGCCGCGTTCATGGCTGCGCAGACCGTGCCGCCGCGTCTGGCCGCCTCTTTTGCAAGGCGGAAGCAGTCAAAGCTCGCTTCGTCGATCCTAGCGAACGTCAAGGGCGGGCAGGACAGAAGATCGAGCGCGGGCGCGGGATTTTCCTTCCGCTCGGGATACGTCAAAGCAAGACCGATCGGAATGCGCATATCGGGAGCGCCCAGCTGCGCCATTACCGCGCCGTCCGTGAACTCGACCATCGAGTGGACGATCGACTGCCGGTGAATGACCGCCGTGACCTGCTCCAGGGGAAGGTCATACAGCCGCATGGCCTCGATGATTTCGAGTCCTTTGTTCATAAGCGTGGCGCAGTCGACGGTGATCTTCGGGCCCATTTTCCAGTTGGGGTGGCGCAGGGCGTCGGCCTTTTTCATGTTGGACAGCTGCTCTCTCGTCATGCCGTAGAAGGGGCCGCCGGAGCAGGTTAAAATGAGCCGTTTGATCTGCCGCTTGTCGCGGTTTCCCATCAGGCACTGAAAAATCGCCGAGTGCTCGGAGTCGACGGGAATAATTTCCGCGCCATACTTTCTGGCCTGCTCCATAACGAGCGCACCTGCGCAGACGAGCGTTTCCTTGTTGGCAAGCGCGATGCGCTTTTTTTCGCGGATGGCGGCAAGCGTGGGCTTTAAGCCGACCATGCCAGAGACCGCCGTGACGACGGTGTCCGCTTCCGGAAGACTTGCCGCCGTGATAAGACCCTCGAGCCCGAGCACGACTGTTATATTCATATCCGAAAGACGCGTCTTTAATTCCTTGTAAGCGGATTCACTCATCATTCCGGCGAGCTTCGGCCTGAATTTCCGGCACTGCGCCTCCATTTGATCGACGTCCCGGTTCGCGGTCAGGGCGGCGATCTGAATGCCGAGTTTTTCCGCAACGTCGAGCGTCTGCCGGCCAATGGAGCCCGTGGAGCCCAGAACAGAAATGCAATGGCTCATAAGATCGCCTCCGCAAGATAGAGCATGGCCAGAACGACCGGGGCGATGAAAAGCGTCGAGTCAAATCGGTCGAGCATACCGCCGTGCGTCAAAAACAGATGGCTGTAGTCCTTCACGCCGACCTCGCGCTTGATGAGGCTCGTGGTGAGGTCGCCGAGCTGGCCGAAGAGATTGGCTACCACGCCGATGACGGCCAGATACCAGAGCGGCATGGAAAAAGACCACACGGCCTTTTCGATAAGACCGAGGATCACCATGCCGATCGCGCTTCCAACCGGGCCGCAGAGAAAGCCGGAAATGGTCTTGTTCGGCGAAACGTAGGGAGAAAGCTTCTTTCCGCCGAAGGCCATGCCGCCGAGCATGGAAGCAGAGTCTCCCACGAACGCCACGACGAACGGCATCAGCACCAGCACCTTTCCCGTCTGCCGCAGAACGGTGATCGCGCTGTACATGAGCGGGAATGCGACGCCCGCCAGCATACAGAGCGTCACGTCCGTAAACGGCATCGCGCCCTCTTTTCCGTGCATCAAGACGGCGATCAGGCAAAGCCCGGTCAGAAGCGCGAACGCCGCGACCGGAATGACCACGGCCGAAAGCTGCACGCCAATCACGCACGCAAGCGCCGACAAGATCGTCAGCACGTACACGATGGGAAGCTTTGTTCTGCACGCCGTGTGGATGAGCTCATACGCGGCAATTCCCGCGATGAGGCAGACAAGCACCGTCGTCGCCACCGGCGGCAGCGCCAGCAAGATAACGAGCAGCGCCGGAACACCGACCGCCGCAACGAGTAATCTCTGTTTCATTTCACACCTCCGAAGCGCCTGTCGCGCGACTGGTAGGATACGATCGCCTTTTTGAGCTCTTCTTCGTCAAAATCGGGCCAGAGCACGTCGGTGAAATAGTATTCGGAATACGCCGACTGCCAGAGAAGAAAGTTTGACGTGCGAATTTCGCCCGAGGGCCGGACGATGAGCTCGGGGTCGGGGATGCCCGCGGTGTCGAGCAGGCCGGAGAACAGCGATTCCGTCAAATCCTCGGGTTTCGCTTCCCCGCTTGCGCAGAGCGCGGCAAATTTCCGCGCGGCTCTTACAATTTCGTCGCGGCCGCCGTAGTTGAT
>CAKUJL010000062.1 GCA_934661715.1 uncultured Oscillospiraceae bacterium
TTGGTTTCTAAAAACCTAAATTGTCCAAGGTGTTTGTTCATGTTTCTCGTTGTTTAATTTACAAGGTGCACTCCGCATCATTCGCGGTTTTCGCTCACTTTTAAGAGAGCTTATTGATTCTATCACATCGTTTCGCGTTTGTCAAGAACTTTTTTCAAATTCTTTTCTTCGCTGTTTTTCGGTGTGATTCGCTTTCCGAAGAAAGCTTACTGATTATATCATGTCGTTTCTCACTTGTCAAGAACTTTTTTCAAGTTTCTTTTGACTTTTTCGAAGCGATTTTCAAAATCAGGCCGTTCTCTCGAACGCAGGTGTTATTATACCAGTTTCAAGACAAAAGTCAACAGAAATTTCGCCGTCTTTTTCCACAAAGACCGTGAGCTTCCATTTGTCTGTTTTGACGTCTGTCCACATGTTGTGTGCATAAAAAGAAGGACGCCCAAGCGGGCGTCCTTCCGGAAATCTATTCTTTTACTCCGCGTCTTCGATGAGGCCGTAGCCGCCGTCCTTTCTCTTGTAGACCACTGCGAACGCGCCGTCGTTGTCTTCATCGCGGAAGGCAAAGAACGTGTGCTCCAGCAGGTTCATCTGGAGGATGGCTTCTTCTCTTGTCATCGGCTTCATGTTGAATTCCTTCTTGCGCACGATCTCAAACGTGCCTTCCTCGGGCTCTTCGGGCGCGAAGGAGGTGACGTCGGGGGTGCGGACGAAGGCGTCCTGCCGCAGACGGCGGGAGAGTCTGGTCTTATTCTTGCGGATCTGCCGCTCCATCGTGGCGACCGCGGCGTCAATGGACGCGAACATGTCGGACGTGCTCTCTCGTGCGCGGAAGTACATGTTGGACGCGTGTACGGTAATTTCTGCGATGTTGCGGTCCTTGTCCACGCTGAACGTGACCAGCGCCTCGGCGTCGTCGCCGAAGAACCGCTCGAGCTTCATGACCTTCTTTTCGGCATACTTGTGAACATTCTCCGGGAGGTTGACTTTCTTCTCGGTGTACTGAAATCTCATATTAAGCCGCTCCTTTCGTTTTTGCCTGTGCAGAGGTTTGGGTCTCCTTTTCCTCTGTGTCTACAGGATACCACATTTTGCACAATTTTTCAAGCTTCCAAACGCAGTTTCCGGTGAATATTCTGTAAACAGTGTTTTATGAGAGTATGTCGACCAGTTCGCGCATCGAAATCCCGAAAAAACGCGCCAGCGCCAGCAGATTTCTCGTGCTCATATTCTCCTGCCGCCCGGCCAGAAAAGCGCGCAGCGTCCCGGCGTCGATGCCCGTTGCGTGCGACAGCTGCACCGCGCGTATATTCCGCTCCTGCATGAGCCGCTTGAGAGCCGCTCCGTCAAAGCTTCTCGTCATCGTTCCGTTTTCTGAAGCAGCTGCTTCATGACGCCGTTGTAGATGGCCTCGGCCTGCTGCTCAAAGGCCCGCTGCAAAGCCCTTCCCTGCGTTTTGCCCGGCGCGGTCAGCTCCAGCTTCATGAGCGTTCCCTGATCGTCGTCGAGATACATCTCCACCGTGCAGCTGCCGTTTTCCTGCTCTTTGAGCTCGCTGTGGACAAATTCTCCGCGCCGGGTCTGGGCGTTGAATTTATCGACCGCCGCCTGCGCCCGCTGCATGACGGGAAAGGCGATGGAGTCCCGCGTCACTTCCTCCTGCTCGCGGCCCTTCGCCGTAATGACAAAGCTGTCTTCGCCGCACGGCTCCAGATGTCCGCTTTCGACCATCTGCGGCACGGCGATGCTCACATCAAAATAACTCAGCCGGTCGTCCTGATAACACAGCTCGTAAATCTTCTGCAGCGTCAGCGGATACTTCGCCTTCGCCGCCACAAACAGAATCAGAACCTTCACATCCAGCATGTCCCGGATGAATCCGCGCTCTTCCATTTCGTCACCTCTTTGGTAAGGATTTCTAACATCTCTATAGTATACCATAAAACCTGCTGAAAACACAAGGATTTTGGCGAACGCGCATTTTCTTTCCAACATTTACAGCTTGCCTTTTGCCACACGCTGGCGTAAAAAGAAAAGCAAGGAGGGAAACCCAATGAAAAGAAAAATCTTCACATTCACAGCAACCCTGGCGCTTTCTGCCGCGCTGATCATCTCCGCGCAGGCAGCAGACGCCCCGTCGTGCGCGAAGACCTCGCGCAGAGCATGTCCGGAAACGCGCGTGTGTCAGCCGTGCGTGCCAAGCTGGTGCTGGAGCCTTCCGTGCACACCGAGCCAGCCCGAAACGCCGGACACGCCCGACGTCCCCGATACGCCTGACACACCGGAAACACCGGATACGCCGGAAACCCCCGACACGCCGGACAGCGGCAGTACATCCTCTTACGCCCAGCAGGTGCTGGACCTTGTCAACCGCGAACGCGCCATCTACGGTCTGGAAAGCCTGCGCCTGGACGACACGCTCAGCCGCTATGCCGCCGTCAAATCGCAGGACATGCACGACAACGCCTACTTCAGCCACACCAGCCCCGCCTACGGTTCGCCGTTCGACATGATGAAGTCCTTCGGCATCACGTACAACTACGCCGGCGAAAACATCGCCATGGGCTATGCCACGCCCGACGCCGTCGTGACCGCGTGGATGAACTCCGCCGGACACCGCGCGAACATCCTCTCTTCAAACTTCACGCGCATGGGCATCGGCTACGTCGAAGACGGAAACTATTGGACCCAGTGGTTCATCGGCTGAGCCGGTATACTATATTATAGATAGAACCAAATTCCTTCCTCACCCCGCCAACCCCGGCGGGGTCTTTTTTTGTCTTCTTCCGCGGTTTCGTGGCGCAGGCGGGCCGCACTGCATATCTTAATTGTGAGAACTCAGAAAGAAGGGATGCGTTTGATTCATTCGATTGCCGTCCTCGGCGGCGACGCGCGGCAGCGGTATCTGGCGGAGCTTCTGCGCGAATCCGGTTTTGCCGTTCAGGTCTTTGCCGTTCCGGGTCTGGAAAACACCGCGCCTTCCGTGCAGGAGGCCGTTTGCGGGGCGGACGCCGTCTGCCTGCCCACGCCTGCGGTGCGTTCCGGCTCGATCGCGGGCTTTGAAGCGCTCACGCCCGCGCAGCTGTTAAGCGCTCTTCCGGAACAGGCCGTCATCTTTGGCGGCGGCCTCGGCGCGTTCAGGACGCTTCTGCAAAAGACGAACACGCCGCATTACGACTTCCTGCAAAACCCCGCCCTCACGCTCGAAAATGCCGCGCTCACCGCCGAAGGCGCCCTTTCTCTCGCCCTTCAGTCCATGCCCGAGGCGATACAGGACGCTTTTGTTTTGGTGACCGGCTTCGGCCGCATCGGAAAAAGCCTTGCCCGAAAGCTCAAAGCCCTTGGCGCAAACGTCACGCTCACCACAAGACGCCTCAGCCAGTTTTCCACCATCGAGCAGCTTTCCTGCACGCCCGACGAGACCGGCGTCTACCGCCAGCCCCTTTCGCAGTACGCCTGCGTCTTCAACACCGTCCCCGCGCCCGTCTTCTCCGCCGAACAGATTCGCTCACTTTCTCCCGGCTGCGTCTACATAGAGCTCGCGTCCAGCCCCGGCGGCATCGCGCCCGACGCCGAAAAGCCCGCAGTCTACATCGCCGCACCCGGCCTTCCCGGAAAAACCGCGCCAAAAACCGCGGCGAAGCTTCTCTTCCGCGCCATGCTCGATTCCGACTTTTTTTCATCTCAGGAGGCTTTATGAAAACACCTGTCCTCGGCTTTGCCATGTGCGGCTCGTTCTGCACCTTTGCGCCCGTATTGGACGCGCTCGAAGAGCTCCATACCGTCTTCCCCGACATTATCCCCATTCTATCCGACGTTTCCTTTGAGACCGACTCCCGCTTCGGCGAGGCCGCGTCCTTCCGGGAGCGCCTGGAGGCCATCTGCGGCCATGAAATTCTCCATACCATCCCCGCCGTCGAGCCCATCGGCCCGAAGTCGCTTCTCGACGCGCTCGTCATTGCGCCCTGCACCGGAAACACAATCGCAAAGCTTGCAAACGGCATCGCCGACACGCCCGTCACCTTAGCGGCCAAAGCCCATCTTCGAAACGAAGCGCCCATCATCCTCGCCGTCTCCACCAACGACGCCCTCGCTGGAAACGCCGCGAACATCGGTGCGCTTCTCAACCGCAAGCACTACTATTTTGTTCCCTTCCGGCAGGACAGTCCGCAGAAAAAGCCCCGCTCGATGGTCGCGGACTTCACAAAGCTCACCGACACCGTCTGCCACGCCCTGCAAGGAGAGCAGATTCAGCCGATTCTTCTTTAGACACGCAAAACCCGCCGCAAGGACTTCCTTACGGCGGGTGCATCTTTATTTGCGCATGAGGCCGACGCAGTCGTAATACGGCTTCGTTGCAATCAGCGCCTTGTTCTCCAAAAACGGCGTGTGCAGGAGCGTAATGACCGCGTAGTCGCAGGCGTCCATCGCTTCTTCGAGCGTGTGGTTCTGAAAGCCCGCGACGGCTCCCTTGATAAACGGCTCGCAGGCGAGAACCTCGTAGCCCTTGTTCTTCAGGATGTTCGCAAACAGCACCGACGGGCTCTCGCGCGTATCGTCGATGTTCGCCTTGAAGCTCATGCCGAGCACCGCGATTTTCGCGCCGGGCCTCACATCCTTTCCGATGCGCTCTGCGACCCACTCGGGCTTCCCGTCATTGACCGTCCGCGCCTCATAGATCAGCGGCGTGATGTCCTCGAACTTTTCATGGATGAACCACGGGTCGACCGCGATGCAGTGTCCGCCCACGCCGACGCCCGGCGTATGCACGTTCACGCGCGGATGGCAGTTGGCAAGCTCGATGAGGTTGAAAACGTCGATCCCCAGCCGGTCGCAGACCTTGCTCAGTTCGTTGGCGTAGGCGATGTTAATGTCGCGGAACGTATTTTCCGTCAGCTTGCACATCTCCGCCGTCAAGTCGTCCGTCAGCCGAATCGTGCCCTTCGTCACAACCTTTTCATAGATGGACTTGGCATACGCGGCCGCCTCGGGGCGGTTCGAGCCGATGATGCGGTCATTTTCGCGCAGCTCGATGAGCATTCTGCCGGGGATGATGCGTTCCGGGCAGTGCGCGGTCATAAACTGGCCCTTCTCCATCCCGCTCACCTCTGCCACGATCGACTCCACCAGCCGCGTGGAATAAGGCGGCGACGTCGACTCCAGCACGCAAAGATCGCCGGGCTTTGCCACCGAACCGACCTCCCGCGCCGCAGACTCCACAAAGCGCATATCAGAGACTCTCTTGTGATCCTCGGTCTGCTTATACGGCGTCTGCACCGCGATGATGAAAACGTCGGCAGGCTCCGGCTTCGTCACAAAGTGCAGCCGGCCCGTTTCCATCGCCTGCGTCAAAGCATCCTGAAGACCGGGCTCTACAATGTGAATTTTGCCGCCGTTCAGCTGGTCGACGACCTCCTGCTTCACATCAAAGCCGCAGACCTCGAAGCCCGCCAGCGTAAAGGTAATGGCCGTCGGCAGGCCAATGTAGCCGCAGCCCATAATTTCAATTTTTTTCATTGGGAAGCTCCCTTTCTGCTTGAATCATCAGGGAGTATCATACCCCATTTTTCACGCTTTTGCAAGCAGTTCCTGCACGCGGTCGACCCGCTCCCACGGAAGGTCGAGCTCCGGCCGTCCAAAATGGCCGTAGGACGCGACCTGCTGATAGATGGGCCGTCTGAGATCGAGCGCTTTGATGATCGCCGCCGGACGAAGGTCAAAGCAGCCGCGCACGATTTCTGCGAGTCTTTCATCCGGGACCTTGCCCGTGCCGTAGCTGTCAACGAGCACGGAGACCGGCTGCGCCACGCCGATGGCATACGCCAGCTCCAGCTGGCACTTGTCCGCCAGTCCCGCCGCGACTAAGTTCTTCGCGATATACCGCGCCATATAGGCAGCGCTCCTGTCGACCTTCGTCGGGTCCTTGCCGGAGAACGCGCCGCCGCCGTGGGCCGCATAGCCGCCGTAGGTGTCGACGATGATCTTGCGTCCGGTAAGCCCGGAGTCTCCCACCGGCCCGCCGATGACGAACCTTCCCGTGGGGTTTACAAGGAATTTCGTGTCCGCGTCCAGAAGTCTGGACGGAAGGTTCGGCTTGATGACCTCTTCAATGACCGCCTCGCGCAGATCGGAGATTCTGATATCCGCGGCATGCTGCGTCGAAACGACGACGGTGTCAATGCGCTCGACCTCACCATTTTCGCCGTACTGCACGGAGACCTGGCTCTTTCCGTCCGGCCGCAGCCAGTCGAGCCTGCCGTCCTTTCTCGCCTTTGTCAGCGCCTTTGTAAGGTTGTGCGCGTAGGAAATGGGGGCCGGCATCAGTTCCTTCGTTTCCCGGCAGGCAAAGCCGAACATCATGCCCTGATCGCCCGCGCCGGTCTGGCTCTCATCGTCATAGGACGCGTCGACGCCCATCGCGATATCCTCCGACTGCTTGTCGATGGCCGTGAGGACTGCGCAGCTTCTGCCGTCGAAGCCGTACTCGGCGTTATCGTAGCCGATCTTCGTAATGGTATCTCTGGCAATGCCCGCAATGTCGACATAGCAGTTCGTCGTAATTTCGCCCATCACGAGAACCAGTCCCGTCGTCGCCGCGCACTCGCACGCCACACGCGCCATCGGGTCCTTTTCCAGAATCGCGTCGAGAACGCCGTCGGAGATCTGGTCGCAGATCTTGTCGGGATGGCCTTCCGTCACCGACTCGGAGGTAAAAATACGTTTGCTCATTTGTTTGTGCTCCTTTCGTGGTCCGGGGAAAAGAAAATGCGCTCTGCATACTCTGCAAAGCGCACGAAATCTCATATTCCCTCATCTTTCGATTGCTTCGCCGGATTTGGCACCTTACAAATCCAAAATGGAAAAGCAGGTTGCCGGACTTCATCGGGCCGTTCCCTCCGTCACTCTTGATAAGGCTATTCAATTGTTGTTGCCGCGATATATTATATGGACTTTTTTCAAAATGTCAACCGCAAATCGTCTGCGCCGCGCAGATTTTGTCCATACTGAAAATCGATACAATGTTCATACTTTGTCTGTAGACTTCTTTTGCCATTTCGGGTAAGATAAAGGATACAAGAACGCACTTCATGCAAAAGGCAGGATGACATATGAAAGATCTCCGCAAAAATTTCGAACGCTTTTGTCTCAAAAACCGCGACCGCGGCATTCCGAACCTGATGCTCGTCATCGCCATCGGCAACATCATCGCCTACGTGCTCTCGGTCATCGACCCGAGCCAGGTCGTCTACCGCTTCCTCTGCTTCTCCCCGGCGAAAATTCTGCACGGGCAGGTCTGGCGGCTGTTTACCTACGTCTTTACCTATCTTCTGGACGTCTCCGGCATCTACCTCTTCCTGGCTGTCGTCAGTCTCTTCTGCTTTTACCAGTTCGGCAAAATGCTCGAGAGCTACTGGGGCGTCCTGCGCTTTAACCTCTACTATCTCACGGGCGTTCTTCTATGCGACATCGCGGGCCTCATCCTCGGCTACAACGTCGATTCCGCCTCTTTGAACCTCAGCCTGTTTCTCGCCGTCGCGACGCTGGCCCCCGACACGAGAGTGCTTCTGATGATGTTTATCCCCATCAAGATGAAATGGCTCGCGTGGGCCTACTTCGTCCTCACGGCGTTCTCGGTCTTCTCCATGCTTCGGGCGGGACTGCTGTCTTTTTACTGGCTGCTGCCCCTCGTGCCGCTTGCAAATTACTTCCTCTTCTTCGGCGCGGACATCCAGAATCTCTTCCCGGATTCCTGGCGCTATCGCCGCCCGAAAAAGCCGCATAATCCCGGCCCCTACGCCGCGGGCTCCCGTCCCAACCCCAACTGGGCAAGCTCCTACCAGTCCAAAACCGGCGAGCGTCCCTACCGCCACAAATGCACCGTCTGCGGCCGCACCGACACCGACTACCCCAACCTCGAGTTCCGCTATTGCTCCA
>CAKUJL010000063.1 GCA_934661715.1 uncultured Oscillospiraceae bacterium
GCGGTCTCGGGAAGCGTGCCTTCGTAAACACCGTTGCCCTTGTCAATCACTGTGCCATAAGCATGCGTGGTGTCCGCGTCGGTAACAGTGAAGTTAGCCTTCGGGTCGCCAGTGACGGTGATCTTGTAAAGGAGCTTGACAGTGCCGTCCTCGACAAGAATGGGCTGAATTTCGCCATTTTCCTTGGTCGGGAAGGTGATGTCAGTGTCAGGAGTGAACGGAAGACCCTTGGTGTCCGAGCCGTCATCAATGACGAGCGACTTCGTAACATTGCTAGCCTTCGGGTCGGGGGTCTTCGTGTATGTGTTGGTCAGGGTGTAGATGTCATTCGCATTAGCTGCTACATTGATCGTACAAGTTTTACTGTTCTCTGTTACTGTTTCTGTATCTTTCTTGAGAACTGCACTGGTGAAATCATAACCATCAATCGCGTAGCTTTCCTCGGTTACAGTGTGCTCACCAACAGTGAGGCGTGCAGTGTAGGTGAGGTCAGTGCTACTGAGAGGTTTGCCGTCAATCTTGAGGGTGAAGTTCTCGGGCTTGGGAAGCGTCTTCGTTCCGTCCGTGAAGACCTTCGTGATGGTGACGAAACCAGTCTTGGGAGCTTCAACTTCCTTCCACTGTGCAGTGAGCACGTAGTCTCTATAGAGAAGCAGCGTGTTTCCGCTGGAATCGGAGACATCCTGCAACTGATTATTTGCATTATAATACTGGATTTTCCAACCAGTGAACTGGTAAGCCTTACCACCGGCGGTTACTGTTTTGACATTGGGGTCAAGAATAAGATGCTGCGTACCTTCAGCAAGGCCGCCATCCTTCTGATACTTAATTTCGGCGGTATCCTGCGCGTCATTGTAAGTATCTGTGACAGTAGCGCCCTTCGGGTCTTCGCCGGAAGCATCTTTGTCGTAAGTAACAAGATTGCCGCTGATGTAGCCGGCCATTGTGCCAGCATTATAAGTGACTGTCGCGGGGTTCGGAGAAACGCCAAGCCAAACCATGACATAGGACGGCGAGCCTGCACCGTAATGCCATACTTTATTGTTGTCAATTTCCGAGTCAAGCTTCAAATTTTCTTTCGGGAAGACAACAGTGCTGGACTGTGTGGAATCAAAGGAAAGCCGACCGACATTATGAAGCCTTGCGGTGTTGCAATTGTATCCATAGTTGTCGCCGCAGCCGATAAGAATCATCTTAACATAATAGCCAGATTTCGGAACAATCGTAATTCCGTTTGTATAAAGATCCTTTACGGTATGCTGGGTATTGTAGTTCCATTTTGTATCGGTTGCGCTATCACCAAGATAGATATCAAACTTGCCAGCGGTTTCGTTGCTGCGTTGGCTCATAAAACCGTCACTTGTAAATCCATAAAACTGATTCCAATATACAGGCCAGTTATCATTAACTTCGTATTGATTGCCGCCCTGATCACCGCCAGGGTTAAAACCGCCGTCGCCGGGGCCGCCACCGCCGGGGTTAAAACCGCCACCGCCGCCCTGGCCGCCGTTGCCGCCGCCAAACAAATCGTCAAGTGTGTCTGTGAAGTCGTTCCAAGCGTCCTTAATCTTGTCGCCAAGACCCTGCTTAGAGGCTGACGTCGCGACAACGTCATCGCTCTCTGCCAGCGTGGTCACGGGCAGGACGCCGAAGAGCATGACCAGGGCCAGAAGCAGGGAAATGATACGTTTCTTCATGCTTAAAATCTTCCTTTCTTCCTAATTCTTAGTAGATATGTTCAGGACAGCATATTTTAGAAAATCTTGCAAGCCCTTCTGGCAAATTTTAAGATATATTTCAGATTACATTTTTGTAATACAACCCGCTTGCCGCCGCGCCCGTTTTGTAGTACCATAGAACCACCAGACAGGAGGAACTGCCCATGAAAACACTGCTTATCCGAAACATCCGCGCCCTCGTCTCGTGCGACGACCGCGACACCGTGTACGAAAACGCCGACCTCTACGCCGAAGACGGCAAAATTGTCGCGATCGGACAGAATTTGGACAAAAAAGCCGACGAAACCATCGACGGAAGTTCGATGCTCTGCTATCCGGGACTCGTCAACACGCACCACCACCTGTATCAGCAGTTCTCGCGCAACCTGCCGCAGGTGCAGAACATGGAGCTGTTCGACTGGCTCAAAACGCTCTATGAGATCTGGAAAAATCTCAACGAGGACGTGATCTACTACTCGAGCCTCACGGGGCTGGGCGAGCTCTTGAAGCACGGCTGCACGACCTGCTTCGACCACCACTACGTCTTCCCCGCGGGCGCCGGGGACCTGCTCGGCGCGCAGTTTGAAGCCGCGTCTACACTTGTCACCCGCATGCACTGCTCCCGCGGTTCGATGGATTTGTCCGTCAAAGACGGCGGTCTGCCGCCCGATTCCGTCGTGCAGACGGTGGACGAGATCATGGAGGACTCCGCCCGCGTGATCGAGAAGTACCACGACGCGTCCTTCGGCTCGATGCGGCAGGTGGCGCTGGCCCCGTGTTCGCCGTTTTCCGTGTCTGCGGAGTTATTAAAGCAAAGCGCGATCCTCGCCCGGCAGCTGAAGGTCCGCCTGCACACGCACCTGTGCGAGACGAAGGACGAGGAAAACTATATGTTAGATCGCGAAGGCATGCGGCCTCTTGCGTTCATGGAAACGCTCGGCTGGGTAGGCCGCGACGTGTGGTACGCGCACGGGATTCATTTTAATGAGGACGAGCTGAAGCTTTTGGCCGAAACCGGCACCGGCGTGTGCCACTGCCCGATCTCGAACATGAAGCTCTCGTCCGGCGTGGCGCGGGTTCCGGAAATGCTGAAGCTCGGCGTGCCCGTGGGTCTCGGCGTCGACGGCTCGGCCAGCAACGACGGCTCGAGTCTGATGGAGGAGCTGCGCGTGGCGTTTTTGCTGCACCGCCTTACCTCCAGCCGGAACGCCCCGTCGGGCTACGACATTCTGAAAATGGCCACCCGCGGCAGCGCCAGACTTCTCGGAAGAAGCGATATCGGGTCGCTAGAGGTCGGAAAATGCTGCGACCTGTTCATGGTTGACAGTCGTAGACTGGAGCTCGTCGGCGCGTGCTTCGACCCCAAGTCGGTGCTGGCCACGGTCGGCGTCCGCGGGCCGGTGAATGTGACAGTTGTAAACGGGCAGGTCGTCGTGCGCGATGGCCGCCTCGTGACGGTCGACGAAGCCGAGATCGCCGCGAAGGCGCAGCAGGTCTGCAAGCGTTATCTCGGCCTGTAGCTTGCACTTTGGCGAAAAGTTCTGTATAATGGAAGAAATATCTTGAAAGGAGCAGCTACAATGGATAGAATCCAGCACAATTTCGGCTTCGGCTGTATGCGCCTGCCGATGAATGGCGAAGAAGTCGATATTGAGAAGACCTGCGAAATGGTCGACGCGTTTTTGGACGCGGGCTTCAACTATTTTGACACCGCCCACGGCTATTTGCAGGGGAGAAGCGAGAAGGCCATCAAGACATGTCTTACCAGCCGCTACCCGAGAGACCGGTATGTTCTGACCGACAAGCTGACGATGGCGTATTTTAAGACGGAGGCGGACATCCGGCCGTTTTTTGAGAGCCAGCTGGAGATCTGCGGCGTGGACTATTTTGATTTCTACCTCATGCACGCGCAGAACGCCGATATTTTCAAGCATTTCAAGGCCTGCCGCGCCTATGAGACGGCGCTGGAGCTCAAAAAAGAGGGGAAAATTCGCCATTTTGGAATTTCCTTCCACGACAGACCTGAGGTCTTAGATCAGATTCTGACCGAGTATCCGCAGATCGAGGTCGTGCAGATTCAGCTCAACTACGTCGACTTCGACGACCCCGCGGTGCAGAGCGGCAAATGCTACGAGGTCTGCCGCAAGCACGGCAAGCCCGTCATCGTCATGGAGCCCGTCAAGGGCGGCAACCTCGTGAATCTCCCCGAGGCGGCGAAAAAGGTTCTGGAGGACCTCCACGGCGGCAGCACCGCCAGCTACGCCATCCGCTTTGCGGCCGGCTTCCCTGGCATTCTGATGGTCCTGTCCGGCATGAGCAGCTTGGAGCAGATGCAGGACAATTTAAGCTACATGCGTAACTTCCAGCCCCTGAACGAGACGGAAATGGCGGCAATTCACAAGGTACAGGACATTTTCCGCTCCATGCACCTCATCCCCTGCACCGCCTGCCGCTACTGCACGGACGGCTGTCCGCAGAGCATTTCCATCCCCGACCTCTTCGCGGCGATGAACACGAAGAAGAGCTACAACGACTGGAACGCGGGCTACTATTATGATATTCACACCGCGAACCACGGCAAAGCGTCAAGCTGCGTCAAGTGCGGCGCGTGCGAGCAGGTCTGTCCGCAGCATCTGCCCATCCGCGAGCTGCTGGAAAAGGTTGCGGCGGAATTTGAGACGGAAACGAAAACGGAGTAAAGGAGTTTTTTTGATGACGGTCATTGAACGGTTTTTGAAGCTCGTCAGCTTCGACACGACCTCGAGCGAGACCTCCGGCCTGCACCCCTCGACGCCCAACCAGAAGGTGCTGGGGCAGGAGCTGGTGCGGCAGATGCTGGATCTGGGCATCCGGGACGCGCACATGGATGATCTCGGCTATGTCTACGGCACGATTCCCGCGAACTGCGAAAAGGACCTGCCGGTCTACGGGCTGATTGCCCACATGGACACCTCGCCCGACGCGCCCGGCGGCCCGATTCGCGCAAGAATTACCGAGCCCTACGACGGCGGCGATATCGTTCTGAACGAGGAAAAGGGCATCGTCCTGTCCCCGAAGGACTATGAGACGCTCCAGAAGCACGTCGGCAAGCGGTTAATTGTGACCGACGGCACGACGCTTCTGGGCGCGGACGATAAGGCGGGCGTTGCCGAAATCCTCTCGGCGGCGGAGCTGCTTCTAAGCTCAAATCGCCCGCACGGCACGGTGAAGATCGCCTTCACCCCCGACGAAGAGATCGGCGAGGGCGCGGACGGGTTTGACGTCAAGGGCTTCGGCGCGGACTATGCCTACACCGTCGACGGCGGCGCGATCGGAGAGCTCGAGTATGAAAACTTCAACGCGGCTTCGGCGCTCGTCGAGATCACCGGCCTTTCCATCCATCCGGGCTCGGCGTATGGCAAGATGGTAAACGCCAGTCTGGTCGCGATGGAGTATGCTTCGCTTCTTCCCGCGCTCGAGACGCCGTATTTTACCGATGGCTACGAGGGCTTTTTGCACCTGACCGGTATGGAGGGCGAAGTCGAACGCGCGAAGCTCTCGTACATCATCCGCGACCACGACCGCGAGAAGTTTGAAGCGCGGAAGGCCGTGATGGAAAAGGCCGCTGCGGAAATAAACCGCCGCTATGGCGCAGGAACCGTGCAGCTCACCATCCGCGACAGCTACTTTAATATGAAAGAGAAAATCGAGCCCTGCATGTTCCTCGTCGAGCAGGCGAAAAAGGCCATGCTTACCCTCGGCATCGAGCCCAAGGTGCAGCCCATCCGCGGCGGCACAGACGGTGCGCGGCTGTCGTTTGAGGGTCTGCCGTGCCCGAACCTCTGTGCCGGCGGCGAAAACTTCCACGGAAGATTTGAATACGTCCCCGTCGAGGACATGGAGAAAATCACAAAGCTCCTGGCCGCGATTATCTGGAATACCGCGGAATAACGCGGCCTTGGGGCAGATTTTTGACAACCCCTGTAGGGGCGGACGCCTCTGTCCGCCCGCAGAAATGCGTTCGAAACGCGAAACCCTGCGGCGAATTCGTAGTTCCCAAGGGCGGAAGCCGCGTCCGCCCCTACAAGATGTGCTGAATTTGTACCGCAGAATAACGCAAAAGCCGCCGAACCAAACGGTTCGGCGGCTTTTTTCGAAGAACGGTTAATTTATTGAAGATTCAGCCGTTTGCGCAGCATGAACCACGTCAGGACGTACAGCACCGCGCCCACGACGAGCGAATAGGCAAGTGCGCTCGTGAACACCAGATGCGCCATTTTGACGGAGTTGTCGAGGATGGCGGGGCTCAGCAGCGGCGTGACGACGTTTGCCGCGCCGGCAATGCCAAAGAGCGAGACGATCTGCAAAACGGTCTGGATGACGAAGTAGAAAACGACCGACAGAAGCGTCTTGTGCGTTGCAAAGCTGTTGCCGATGGCGATCGGCGCGTAGAACATCAGGCAGGCCGTGACCATCGAGACGAGCAGCACACCGAAGAGCTCGAGCATGTAAAGAAGGCCGTTTACCGTGTAATATCGGTTCAGGGAATCAAAGACGTTCCGGATGAATTCCGGGAAGCCGGAGAACATACCGGCCTCAAAAATCGTCAGAAGAACCGCCAGACCGTCCACGAGAAAGACCGCGACGAACCAGAGCATGGACACCAGAAGCTTCGACCACAGAAGCTGGTGGACGCTCACGGGAAGGGCGAACATGAGGTAGCCCTCGTCCGTCATGAGGTTTTTGTGGAAGCGCACGACCATTAAAACGACGCTGAACACCGCCGTGCCGATGAGGGCGAGGATGAACGCGAAAATGATCAGGGCGTTCAGGATCTGCATGAATTTCGTGTGTCCGCTCTGCACAATGCCGGTCGACACACGCGCGAAGACGCTCAAAAGAAGTGTTAAAAGAAGCAGCGGCAGCATGGTGCGGCTCGTGGCCCGCAGCTCGTGCTTCATCAGTTTTCCCAGCATTTGAATACCTCCCGGAATAATTGGTCAATGGATTTTCCCTGCTGCTCGCGGATGCGCTCACACGAGTCATGGAGCGCGATCTGTCCGCGGCTCAAAAAGACGACCTCGTCGAGCACCTGCTCCACGTCGCCGATCAGATGCGTGCTGATGACGACCGCGGCGTCGGGGTTGTAGTTTGTGAGAATGGTGTGGAGAATGTAGTCGCGCGTGGCGGGGTCGACGCCTCCGATGGGCTCGTCGAGCAGATACAGCCTCGCTTTTCGGCTCATGGCCAGAATCAGCTGCACCTTTTCCTTTGTGCCCTTGGACATCTGCTTGAGGACCTGATTGGGCGCGATGTGCAGCTGGCCCAGCATCTGCTCGGCCGCCTGCCGGTCAAAGTCCTGATAGAAATCGCAGAAGAAATCGAGCACCTGCGTGACCTTCATCCACTCGCTCAGCGCGATGCGCTCGGGAAGATAGGATAAAACCGCGTTTGTTTTGGGAGACGGGGTCTGGCCGTCAATGAGGATTTGCCCCTGCGTGGGCTGCAAAAGACCCGCAGCCAGCTTGATGAGCGTCGTCTTGCCGCTGCCGTTGGGCCCCAGAAGACCCACGATCCGGCCCGGCTCGATGGCAAGGTCGATATGGTCCAGAGCGGTGACGCCGCCGTAGCTTTTCGTTAATTTGTTACATTCCAGAATCGGCATTTGATTCTTCCTCCTGACTTTCACTAAAAGATTGCAGCAGAACGATGACGTCTCCGACGCTGTAGCCGAGCGACTGCATGTTCGCTAAAAACTCGGCGACCTGCGTCCGGGCGAGCTCCGCCTGCGCGGCATGGATATCTTCTTCTTTTTCGGTGACATATTTCCCGGTTGCCCGCTGGGTGTAGATGAGCCCTTCGCGCTCCAGCTCGGAAAACGCCCGCTGGACGGTGTTCGGGTTGATGCCGGCCTCGGCGGCAAGCTCACGCACCGAGGGGAGCTTTTCACCCGGAAGATACCGACCCGTGACGATGCGCCGCTTGAGCGTGTCCATGAGCTGGGCGTAGATGGGCAGGTGGTCTTGAAATTCCCAGGACATAACGTACCTCCTGTGTTACTGTATTACGTTGATAATACAGTAACACAGCGACACAGTTTTGTCAAGCGTTTTTCGCGGCTTTGGAAAAATTATTTTCGTCCCGCGCAGTGGCGAAGCGGCTTCGGATATGGTATACTGATAAATGAAAAGGGAAG